>NZ_JBFAAF010000049.1:0-60288 GCF_040639595.1 Micromonospora sp. NPDC023814 | reverse complement strand
GCGCACGGCCGCAACATCATGCACGCCCTCACCGAACTCGCCACCGGCCGTCCCTGGCTACCCGCAACCGGAACGACCACCTGATCAGTCACGTCCGGCCGAAGTGCCGGGAGAAGATCGGCCCGGTGGGACCGGCGGCCATGTACTCGGCGTTCTCCACCTCGCTGCTGATGCCGACCAGCTCGGCGAAGTTGACCGCGTTCATGCCCGGCACCTCCAGCCGGAACACGGCGGCACTGATGATCTCGGTGTTCTGGCGCGGGTCCTGAGTACCCTGACCTGCCATGATCGTCCTTCCTGGTTACGTCGTCGCTCGGGGTCAGTCGTCGCCCGCGCCGTGCGAGAGCTGGGAGAGGCGGAACACCACGAACTCGGCCGGCTTGACCGGTGCGATGCCTATGTCGACGGTGAGGATCCCGGCGTCGAGGTTCTCCGGCGGGTTGTTCTCCGCGTCGCACTTGACGAAGAACGCCTCGGACCAGGTGTCGCCCATCAGGGCGCCGCTGCGCCACACCCGGCGGAGGAACATCGTGATGACCCGGCGCACCGCGTCCCAGAGTCGGGGATCGTTGGGCTCGAAGACCACCCAGTTGGTGCCGAGCAGGATGGACTTCTCGATCCAGTTGAACAGCCGCCGGACGTTGAGGTAGCGCCACTCGGCGTCGCTGGAGAGCGTACGGGCGCCCCAGATCCGGATGCCCTGGCCGGGGAAGGACCGGATGCAGTTGACCCCGATCGGGTTGAGCTGGTCGTGCTCGCCCTTGGTCAGGCCGCTCTCCAGGGCGAGCGCACCCCGGATGATCTCGTTGGCCGGTGCCTTGTGCACGCCCCGGGTGTCGTCGTTGCGGGCCCACACGCCGGCGACGTGGCCGCTCGGCGGCATGAGCACCGCCCGTCCCTGCGCCGGGTCCATGACCTTGATCCAGGGCCAGTAGAGGGTGGCGTACTTGGAGTCGTAGCCGGCGACGTCCTGCCGCCACTCCTTGAGGCGCTGCGGGTGCAGCCCGGGCGGCGGGTCGAGGATGGCCACCCGGTCGCCCATCAGCTCGCAGTGCGCGATCATCGCGAGCTGAACGGCCTTGAACGCCTCGTCGTCGATGACGCCGCGCTGGTGGGCGGCGGCCAGGTCGGGCACGCTGAGCATGGTGACGTCCTCGATCGCCTCCAGCCCGGCGAAGCCGGTCCGGTCGCTGACGTCCCCGACGTAGTCCTCGGCGCGCACCCGCAGGTCGCCGTCGACGGTGGTGGTGGCCGGCAGCCCGGCGGTGGCGAGAGCGACCTCGGCACCACGTCGGGGCGGGGCGAGCGTCGCGCCCTTGGCCTCCTCGATCTGGATCAGCTTCGACTGCTGCTTGGCGGCGGTGACCACGTTCCCGGCACCCCGGCGGGTGGTCAGGTTGTCCAGCGTCTCGACCGGCTTGCCGGCCTGCTTCACGACCAGCTTGAAGGTGTCGTCGCCGCCGTCGGAGGCGTCGGTGACCTCGACCGAGAGGTCCTGTCCGGCCGGGCCGGGCAGGGCGGCGCGAACGGTGAAGGAGAGCTTCCCGTTGTCCCCGCCGGCCGGCACCGCCGCGGTGGCGTACGCCCCGTCGCCGCCCGCCGCCCCGGCGTCGCCGTCGGAGCCACCCACCCGGACGACGTACGCGGAACCGCCGCCGTTGAGGAAGTATCCGTAGACCGACAGGGGCAGGAACGCCCCGGCAACGAACCCGCCGAAGGTGCGGGTGTACTGCGACCAGTTGGTGATCAGGGTGGGCTCGTTGACCGGCCCCCTCTCGGCGAAGCCGACGAACGCGGCGACGGCGGTCCCGACCGCCTCGATCGGCCTCGACCCGGAGGACACCTCCTCCACGTAGACGCCCGGCGACAGATACGTCGGCATCGAACCTCCTGTACGACGGTGTGTTGCGGCGAGCATGCCAACGGCGCCGGGCCGGATCCGTTGCCCGCCGGACCGCCACGGGGGCAGGCCGCACTGCCCCGAAGGGCAACGGATCCGCCCCATCGGCCTGCCCGGCCGCCGAGTGCAGGGTCGCCCCGGCGACCGGCAGGGTGGGTGGGTGATCTGGGATGTCGACCTGTCGGTCCGGGCCTGGCTGGGCAGCTACCTGCCGCCGGGGGTGCCCGTGGTCTTCGACCCGCCGGACCGCTGCGCGCAGCTGGCCGGCGAGCGGGTCTCGGCCTTCCTGCTCGACGTGGAGGAGGACTCCAATGCCGTCTCCGCCAGCTGGGACGACCTGCGCGACGCCACCGGCCAGGTGACCGGGCGCCGCCCGCCGGGGCGGCGCTACCGGTTCAGCTACCTGCTCACCGCCTGGGGACCGGACACCGAGCGGGAACACCGTCTCCTCGGCGACCTGCTGGTCGGCTGCGCGGGTTGCACCGCGCTGCCCGTCCGTTTCCTCGTCGGGGCCCTGACGCGGGCGAACCAGTCCGTGGTGGTGCGCAGCGCTCCCCGCCGCGAGGGGGACGCCGGGTCGGCGTGGCTGCCACGCGGCGGCGCCGCCCGCACCGGCCTGCACCTGCAACTGCTCGTCCCCTACGTGCCGGAGGCGACGACCGATCTGGCGCCGGCACCGCGCGAGGTGAGCGTCAGCGCCGAACGGCACGGCGGCGCCTCCGGGGCCCGCACCACACGCCGCCCCGGACGGATCAGCGAACTCGGCTGAGCGCCGAGCGGATCGGGGTGGGCCCGGTCCGAACCGGCGACCCGACACGGGCCGGGCCAGCGGGTTGCCCGATGAGGTAACGACGGCTGCCCGTTGGTGTTCCTCGATCGCGGTACTGCCGGCACCCGTCGCGCGGCGAGACTGCGCGGCATGAGCGCCGCTGTGGGACTTGCCGAGACCGAGCTGACCGTCGCGCCCGGCGACGAGGTCGGCTGCACCGTACGGGTGCGCAACACCGCCTCTGTCGTCGACCACTTCACCCTCGACGTGGTCGGCGACGCTGGCTCCTGGGCCCAGGTCGAGCCACCGACGATGAACCTGCTGCCCGGCGCCGAGGAGGAGGCCCGGGTCACCTTCCGACCGCCCCGGTCGGCCACCGTCCCGGCCGGCGACCTCGACTTCGGGGTACGGGTCCGGGGCCGGGAGGACCCGGACGGCTCGGTGGTCGAGGAGGGCCGGGTCACCGTCCTGCCCTTCGTGGAGCTCGCTGCCGAGCTGGTGCCCCGGACCTCCCGGGCCCGTCGGACCGGGGCCCACCAGCTGGTCGTGGACAACACCGGCAACAGCGAGACCACCGTCGAGGTGCTGCCCACCGACCCGGACCTGCTGCTCGGCTTCCGGGCCCGGCCCGCCGCGCCGGTGCTGCGTCCGGGCACCGCCACCTTCGTCAAGCTGCGGGTACGCCCGAAGAAGCGGTTCCTGCTCGGCCCCGACCGCAGCCTGCCCTTCCAGGTGGCCGTCACCCGGCCCGAGACCGAGCCGATCACCTGCGACGGGCTGCTGGTGCAACGGGCGGTGCTGCCCGCCTGGTCGCCCCGGGTGGCGCTGGTCGCCGTCGCGGTGGTCGTGGCGGTGGTGGCGCTCTGGTTCGCAGTGCTCAAACCCACCGTGCAGTCCACCGCCAAGGAGGCTGCGCAGGTGCGGACCCAGCAACTCAACCAGGAGTTGAGCGAGGAGGTCGCCGAGGTCAGGACGCAGGCCAGCGAGGCGGCGCAGACCGCCGAGAAGGCCGAACAGGCGGTGACCGGGGGTTCCGCCTCGCCGAAGCCGAGCGCACCGCCGAGCCCGACGGCCGGCACGGGGAACGGCCCGGGTGGAACACTGGAGAACGCCGACCCGGACACCGCCGCCGACTTCCGGGTGGCCACCAACGCCTCCCCGACGTCGAACGAGTTCGCCCTGTCGACGTACCGGCCGGCGGCGAGGAAGGTGCTCTGGGTGACCGACGTCGTACTGCAGAACCCGCACGGCGACGCGGGCGTGCTCCAGGTGCGGCGGGGTGACACCGTGCTGCTGGAGACCGGCCTGAACAACTTCCGCGACCTGGACTACCACTTCGTACAGCCGTTGAAGTTCTCCGCCGACCAGCCGGTCACGGTGGCCGTCCGGTGCACCAACCCGGGCAACACACCGTGCACCCCGGCGGCGTACTTCGCCGGCCAACTGGTGCCGGTCGCACCGGCGACCAGCGCGTCCGCCAGCCCCGGCGCCGCCCGATGAGCGCCCGGCCGAAGTCCGGCGGGGCCACCGACCTCACTCCCGTACGCACCGCGGTCCGCGCCCGCGACCCGATCTCCCAGGCCGGGGTGATCGCCCAGCTCGGCGCCGATCCGGGCGGCGGGGACCCGGCCGGGGTCCGCCCCGTGGTGGTGGCCGGGGACGACGCGACGGCGGACGTGCTGGTGCTCGTCGGGGACACCGTGGACGACTGGCTGCTGGCCCAGCTCGACGCGCTGGCCGCCGCGCCCGGACCGGCACCCCGGCCGGTACTGGTCGTGGGACAGCTCGACGACACGGCGGGGCTCCAGGCCATCGAGGCAGGCGGGCTGAGCATGGTCCGACGCGCGGAGAGCACCGCGTCGCTGCTGCGCGAGGTGGTGCGGGCCGCCGCCCGAGGTGAGGCGCGGCTCCCCACCGATCTGCTCAGCTCCCTGCTGACCCGGGTGGGACGCGCCCAGCGCCAGCTGCTGGCCCCCCGGGGTCTGACCATCCTGCCCCTGTCGCCACGGCAGCTCGCCGTGCTGCGGATGATCGCCGCCGGGGCGGACACCGCCACGATCGCCCGGGACCTGTCCTACTCGGAACGCAGCATCAAGAACATCGTGCACGAGATCACCGTCCAGCTCGGCGTCCGCAACCGGACCCAGGCGGTCGCGCACGCCATCCGCGAGGGTCTGATCTGAACGTCCGACCGTTCCCGGTCGGCGGAAGTAAGGAAGGAGCGGCGACGTGGGCGTACCCGCGGCGAAGTTCGGCGACAAGGTGGTCGGCACCGACACGCACATCGTCATGCTCCCCTCGCCGGTGGGGCCGGTGCCGACCCCGACCCCGATGCCCTTCACCGGCACGATCACCACCGGGTGCAGCACCGACGTGCTGATCGAGGGGAAGCCGGCCGCCGTGGTGGGCAGCGGGGCGGTGAACGCGCCTCCGCACGTGCCCACCGGCGGACCGTTCCAGGTCCCGCCGACCAATCAGGGCACCGTCCTCGCCGGCAGCCCGCTGGTGCTGGTCAACGGCAAGCCCGTCGCCTGGCACGGTGACAAGGTCAACACCTGCAACGATCCCGCGCCCGCGCCGAACGGCACCATCGTCGCCACCGGTCAGGTGCTCGTCGGCTGATGGCACCGAAGGTCAGCGACGCCGGGTGAACACGCCCGGCTGCGCCGTCGGGGACTGCACGAGGAACGTCCCGCTGGTCACCGTCCCGACCGTCGGCACCGCCGCGACCGCCGTGCGGGGACCGGCCGTTCCGTCGGCGAAGACCATCATCGGTACGGCGAACCGGCCGGAGGCGTCCGCCGCCACGGTCACCGCCCCGGTGCCGTCAGCCCAGGCCAGCGAGACCGTCGCGCCCGGTGGGAAGTCTCGGCCGATGCCGGTCACCACCTGACCGGGCCGGCCGACCCCCGGGTTGAACGTCAGGCTCGGGCTGCGGCCGAAGACGCGCAGGGTCAGCGACTGCGCCGCCCGTCCCCCGGTGTCGGTGGAACTGGCCAGGGTGAGCACCGTGCTGGCTGCCCCGATGACGCGCGGGGTCGCCGCGACGTCCAGCACGCAGGAACTGCCGGCGGCGAGCACCGGGCCGCACCCGTTCCCGCTGACCGCGAAGGCCGCCGGGTACGGCTGCGGGCCGAGCGTGGCGGCTACGCTGAGCGGGTAGTCCCCGGCGTTGCTCAGGAGTACCCGGCGGGTCGGGGCGGCCACCCCGAGAGACGCCTCACCGAGGTCGAGCAGGGTCGTGTCGGAGTGCAGCACCGGCACGTCGGGGGCGGCCCCGGTCACGGTCACCGCCAGCCGCTCCCCCGTGCCGTGGACGATCCCGTCCACGGTGACCGTGAGCCGGCAGGCGTACTCGCCGTTGCGGGCCTTCGGGTCGACCCGGACCGTGAGCGTGACGTCGACGCTGCCGCCGCTGTCGACGGTCCGCTCGCCGGGCGTGACGTCGGCGCTGAGCTGCGGGTCGCAGTCGGAGACGCGGACAGTGACGGTGGACGGGATCGCCCGGATGCCGGCAAGGATCGCGGTGGAGACCTCACCGGCGGAGGCCGCCCTGAGCAGCACCCCGTCGGTGCGAGCGGTGATTTCGGTGAACTGACCGGTCTGGTCGAGGCTGGAGAGCGGGGACGCGGTGACGTCGACCGCCACCACCCGGATGCCCCGGGCGGTGAGCGCGGTGATCGTACCGGCGAGGTCGTGGCCGAGGCTCGGATCGTGCGACGGCGCGTCACCGAAGATCACCAGGATCGGGCTGCTGTCGGTGCGGAGGGCGACCGCGCCGGCGGCGACCCGGGACATCGCGTGCAGGTTCGCCTCCGGGGTGTCCCCGCCACCGGCCGCGGTCCAGGTGTTCACCGCCTCCTGCACGGCGGCGGGGTCGGCGGTCAGGTCCTGGTTGACGCGGAAGGCGTACTCGTCGCCGCCGTCGCGGTACTCGGCGACGGCGAACCGGGCGTCCGGCTGTACGGCGCTGATGTCCGCGACGATCCGGCGGGCGTTGGTCTTGACGTCCTCCAGCGCCCCGCCCATGCTGCCGGTGGTGTCGGCCAGCAGCACCACGTCGGGGCGGGGCGGCACGGTGGCCGTGGTGACTGTGCGGGTGAGCGTCGCCGACCCGCCGGGGGTCAACCCGATCGTCGTGTCGGTCAGGCCACCGCCCGGCGGGACGGCGGCCGGTGCGGCGGCGTCCGCGACGCTGATCCGGAACTCCGCTCCGCCGCCCGTGGCCGGTGCCGCGAGAAACGCGGCGTGCCCGGCCGGCGGAGCGCTGGCCACCAGGATTGCCATGACGGCCAGCGCCGACGCGGTGCGCAGTGAGCGGGAGGCGAATGCGGCCATGCCGGCATTGAAGCCGGCCGGGCCTACGCCGCGCAGCGGGTCGGCGGACAGACCTGGGTGCACACCTTCCTGCACCTACGGGCAACGCCGACCGCACCCGCTTCCCTCGAACCGGCCGGCGCACCTGGTTGCCGGCCGGCCGCGTCGGGTCAGGACAGAACCTTGACCGTCATGCCGTCCGAGCAGCGCCGGACCACCGCGACCAGGCTGGCCTGGTGGCTCGCCTTGACCGGGGTGACGGTGAAGTACGCCTTACGGCCCTTGCCGTGCCGCACCACGTAGCTCTCCGCATCGCCGCCGACCCACAGGTCGCCGAACGTCTTCAGCACGTTGTAGATCGGCGTATACATGTCGTTCTCGTCGACGTAGAACATCACCAGGTCCTTGAACTGGACGTAGTGCGTGTACGCGCCGTCACTGTCGAGGGTGGCGATGATCCCGGTGTTGTGGGCGTTGAGCGCCGAGTCGATGGTCACCGTCACGTCCACGCTCTCGCCGATGATCGAGACCACCATCCGCTCGTCCCGGTACATCCGCGCGAAGCGGTTGCCCATGGCCTGCTCGATCCGCTCGACGAGTTCGTCGAGGTCGACCCCCCAACGGCCGAGGTGGACCTGCGCCTCGTCCCAGCCGAACGTCTCGGGCAGGTGGGAGTTGGCCTCGGGGTTCAGGGTGAAGGCCACCCCGAGCCGGAAGGGGTAGGACAACCAGGGATACCGCCTCGCCGCGACCTCGGCGGGCTCGCTGAACGACACGCCCGGCTTCCGGACGACGGTGACCGTCCCCTCGTCGCCGCGGACGTGCCCGGTGTCGTCGCTCTCCTCGTGGCCATGGTGGCCCTGGTGGCCCTGGGCGTGGCTCGGGATGTGGAGCGGGTCGTCGACCCGTTCCTTGCCCTTCTCCAGGGCCTGCACCGCCTGGTGCTCCTTCGCCTCGTGGGCGAGCAGCACGCAGTCGTCGAGGAAGGCGTCCATCACCCCGCCGTCGCGCAGCAGCGCGACGGCGGCCTGCTGGATTTCCTCCCGCCACAGCCGAAACGTGTCGATGTCGGCCGAGAGCGCGTCGGCGAGCACCATGACGTCGTGGTCGTCGCGGACCTGCGTGGGCACGTGCGGGAACCGGGCGGCGGTCCGCTCCAGGGCGGTGAGCATCGCCGGATCGTCCCACGGGCGGGGCAGGCGTCGGTGGAGGATCTCCATCGTCTCCGCGACGTCCTCGGCGTAGGCGTTGGTGACCAGCAGGTACTCCACGGCGCGGAACAGCTCGTGCGAGTACGGGTAGCGTTCCTCGACCCATCGGCCGAACATCCGCGTGCCGTAGTCACCATCCAGGACGGTGGCGAACTCCACGGCAGCGAAGTACGCGGGGTCGGAGGCAGCGTCGTGCCAGTAGGTCTCTCGCCAGGTCATGACCGCTCTTCTCGCTCGGCGACAGTCGACGCGGTCACCATGGCGCAGCGGTGGCCTCACCGACACGCGCGGTCGGCGGTCTTTGGGGCAGTCCGTACTGCCTCACCGGGCACCGCGGGCCGCGGCGCCCTGCGCGGCTCTGCCGCCGACCGAGCGCGGCTTTGGGCCGTTAGACACGGCCCCCACCGAGACCCCTGGCCAGCGCGGCGACATCGCGATTGGTGAGAATGCGGGACCGAGCCGAGCCCGGCAACGCTACCGGTCCGCCGCGCCGTCTCGGCTGCCGCAGGGTCCTGGCGGGGCAGCTGCCGTCGGCTCACGGCTCCTGGGCCGAGGGCGTCCTACCCGTCGCCAGCGTCTGCATCGTGGTCAGCGCGCCGCTGGCGCTCTGCACGCATGCTGCACCGAGGCGGCAGGCGACGGCCGCATGGTCGCTGCACTACTACGACCACGTCGCCTCGCCTTCGCCGCCGTGATCCCCGGACCGCTGTTCGCGCCGGACTAACCGGGCAAACTTGCACATGCACCGCCAACGACACGAGGGGTGGGGGAAGCCCCAGCGCAACGAGCCGGGCCTTCGAGGGTGACGTTTACTCGGTGACCGGCGCGCCGAGACACAGCGCGCACGGTCGGCGGCAAGAGCGGATGTGGCTGTTCGCCGGAAGAGTGCCACGACTACGGTGTTGCTGTGGCGGTGTGGGAGCTCTGGCGGCAGGACGACAACGGCAACCGAGTCCGGATGGGCACCTTCGCTGACCGGGTTGAGGCACTGGCTGAGGTCCTGGCGCTGGAGTCCGGTGTGGTGCACAAGCAGACCTACTGGATCGACGGGCCACCCGGACCGGCCTGCCGCACAAACCGCGACCTTTACCAGCGCCTTGTCCGGGAAGGCGAATGCATGAACGCGGCCGCACGCAGTTTGGACGTGTTCCTGCGTTCGTGGTGGCGGGTTGCCCGGCCGCTGTCGGGTCGGGTCTCGCTGGACCTGGACACGGTTGCCGCGATGGTCGTGGCGGCGGGCACGGTCGAGCCGGCGCCGCTGCAGGCCTCGTGGCGTTCCGCCTCGTTTCGCTACACGGACGAGCCGACGTCGCATGCCGACTGGGAAGCCGTCGTGCTGTCTCAGATCGCGGACCTGGCCGACTTCGCCGACCAGGGACCGCTGGACGAGTACGCCCGGTTCGGTGTTGACGTCCCCCGGGCGGCAGGATGCGTGCGAGCCACGGATCTCCGTTGGTACAACTTTGATCCGCAGGCGTACCTGGAATGCGGAATGGCCGGAGCACTGGGCGGCTGGAGCGAAGACGACGGCCTACGGAAACCAGTTCCTGGCCCCGTCGTGCCGTTGGTGAACGAACCGGAGCCGGGCGAGCACACCATCGGCTCCCTCGGCTGGGCCGATCTCGCGGAACTGGCCCGGTGCGGGCAGGAGTACGAGTAGCACAGACCGATTGCAACGCTTGCGGCAACGCCACTGGGTCGATATCAGGCCGCACCTCGTGTAGCAGCCGGCCTCATCCCAACGAGCAGACGCACACGCTCAATTCAGCCAATGCACACCATCGGCACGCCGACCCGCTGTGCCCGGCACGGCCAACGCGACGACAGCGGCGTGAGCCGATGTCAGCGAGAGCATCTCCCATCGTTCACGGCTGCGTGTTCGACTCGTACGGCGCCGGACGGCATCGGGCGATCGACACCCTTGCATGAGTCACAGGCAGCACCAGCAATACACAGCCTCGCCCGCGTCTCGTGCACGCTGGGCAAGGGCGGCGATCTCCTCGATGACAGGCAGCATCTGGTCGTCAGGCAACGGACCTGCCCACGCCAACTCCTCGATCCGTCCCCATCGCGCCGACAACTCAAGCAGTCGCGTGTCGTTGATCGAGGCGAGGGTGTCCCGCGTGGCGCGGTCGAGCGACATCAGCCACGGCCCTTCCCTTTCGTCCCCGCTCCACAGCAGCTTGAGATCGACCAGGTTCACTCGCCAACTGACTCCGCGAACGAAACTCACGAGCTTGCCGAGGGTCACTGCCGGCTCGATGCCCTTAAGGTCAATCGCATCGACAGTTGCGCCGTCGCTGCTGACAACGACCGGCCCGCCACCGAGATCCTCCATCAGCCTGACAGCCGCAGCGTCATCCTTTGCCCTGAAGTAGTCATACAGCACGCCCATGGCAAGCACTCCACCACAGGGATATGACATCGCTCGAGCACCAGCTTCGCGGCCATCCGACCCTTCGACCACATACATCGATGGTCACGATGGCGACGCCGACACCAGCACCGCGCCAAAACACCCCACTACCAGCGAAGACTCCAACTTCATCAGGTACGGCTTGGAGCGGTCACGTCCCGGGGAGTGGTGTAGGAGCTGACCTGCTACGGCGTGCCGCCGAGATAGAGGCGGGTCATCGCGTGAGTCTCTGTGTGAACAACCAAGAACACGCAGAGAACGGAGTACGCGATGACCCTGGACCAGTCTGCCTTGTTGGACGTACTGGACGCACTCAAGGCCGCCGACGTGAACGATCGTGTCCGGCAGGCCGCGGAGACGATCTACCAGGCGTTGATCGAAGCGGAGTTGACCGCGGTGATCGGCGCGGCCCCACACAAGCGCAGCCAGGCCCGGTTGGCGCAGCGCAACGGCCACCGGTCCCGCACGTTGACCACGACCGCCGGGGACCTGGAACTACGGATCCCGAAGCTGCGCACCGGGTCGTTCTTCCCCAGCCTCCTGGAACGGCGCCGGCGGGTGGATCAGGCGTTGTTCGCGGTGGTGATGGAGGCCTACCTGCACGGCGTGTCCACCCGCAAGGTTGACGACCTCGTAAAGGCGTTGGGCGCCGACTCGGGGATCTCCAAGTCCGAGGTGTCACGGATCTGCGCCGACCTGGATGAGGAGGTCTCGGCGTTTCGGGACCGGTCCCTGGCCACGGCGGCGTTCCCGTACGTGTTCCTCCACGCGACGTACTGCAAGGCCCGTGTCGACCGCAGGGTGGTGTCCCAGGCCATCGTCGTGGCCACCGGAGTCCGCGCCGACGGGTGGCGGGAAGTCCTCGGCTTCGCCGTCGGGGACAGCGAGGACGGCGCCTTCTGGACCGCCTTCCTGCGCAGCCTCAAGGCTCGCGGCTTGGGCGGGGTGCAGCTGGTGATCTCCGACGCCCACACCGGCCTCAAGCAGGCCATCGCCGCGGTGTTCATCGGCACGGCCTGGCAGAGGTGTCGGGTGCATTTCCTGCGTAACGTGCTGGCGCAGGTCCCGAAGGGCAACGCGGAGATGGCCGCCGCCGCGATCCGCACCATCTTCGCCCAACCCGACGCCACCCACGTCCGCGAGCAACTCGACGTCATCGCCGGCATGCTCGGCCGACAACTACCCAAGGTCGAGACCATGCTCCGCGACGCCGCCGACGACCTCCTCGCCTTCACCACCTTTCCCGTGCCGCACTGGAAGAAGATCTGGTCGACCAACCCCCTGGAACGGCTCAACAAGGAGATCAAACGCCGCACTGACATCGTCGGCGGGTTCCCCAACCCCGAAGCCCTGCTCCGCCTCGCCGGCGCCGTCCTCGTCGAAGCCCACGACGAATGGCAGACCGGCGACCGCCGCTACCTCGCCGAAGGCACCATGGCATCGATCACCACACCACCAACCCCGACCACCGCGACAACCGAACTGGCAGCCGCATGACCACCATCGCCTGGCCCGACCGCAGAGCCGACATCACCAACGCCCTGTCCATCCTCGCGACCCTGCGCCCACACCAGACCACGTCCTGGCCCGGCCTGACCGAAGCCGTCCACTGGCTCATCGACGACACCTTCTGGGACCAGCGCCATCCCCGCCACGACATCGGCACCATCCTCGCCAGCACCAACGAGGCCAACGCGATCACCGCAACACTCGAACCCCTGACCGCCATCCTCGACGAACTCGGACCCACCGCCCCCGACGACGACTACCTCGCCCACCCCAAATGGCATGAAGTCACCCACGCCGCAACCCAGGCTCACCAGCTCATGACTGGTAAAACCCCAAGCCAACACCCACACTGAACGGACGAGCAGAGACTCACGGCTCTACACCACTCCACGGAACGCGACCGCTGGAGAAAGAAGAAGAAGAAGAAGAAGAAAAGCACTAGAGCCGGGCCGAGCGGGTCGGCGCGGCGAGGGGCCGACCGACCCGGAACAAGGCGAGCGGCTTGCCACCCACCCGTTCCGCGAGCCGGGCGGCGGTCACCGGGCAGTCGATGAGCTGGCTGAGCGGGTGGACCGCCAAGCCGTGCCTGGCGAGGGCCAGCCACGTGCGCAGGAGACGGCGTCCCGCAGCGATGTGATCGTCGCCGTCCGCCAGCATGACCAGGATGCTGCCGTCGTACCGCAGCAGGCTCCGGCCGCTGACGGCCAGCAGCGCCGCGAGGCCCAACCGGCGGGTGACGGGGTACGCGCGCAGCGAGGCGGCCAGGAACCGCGCTTCAAACCGGGACAGGACGAGAGCCCGGTCGGTGAGTCCGTCGAGGTGGTAGCGCGGATGGCGTGGGTCGAGGCGCAGCCAGTCGCGTAGCTCGGCCGCGACGGCCGGGGTGCCGAACAGCCAGCGGTCGGCGACCACCAGTTCGCGCGCGAGATCCCGGGCGGGAAGGTGGACGAGGCCGGGTTCGAGGTCGGCGAGCACGGCCGGGTTGACGGGCCCGGTCGCGTACCGGCCACGGGCGACCCGGCGGGATTCGATGTCCACGATCGTGAACGGGGTTGGGTACCTGTGCGGCGCGGCGACCAGGCGGGGGCCGGGCGCCGCGGTGACGTTGAGGCCGAGATCGGCGGCGACGATGAGGCACGTCTCGACGAACGCGCCGATTCCGAGGCCGAGGTCCCGTCCGGTCGGGTCAGAGTCCGGCAAGGACCGGGACTGATCGACGTTGATGACGATCTCGTCGGCGTGGTATTCGGGCAGCCATGGCTGCGTGTTGTGTGCGCTCGGCGCCCTGCGGCAGGTCGCCTCGTGCGCCCGTAACTGCTCGACCCACGTCATGCTGACCGCTTCTCGTAGAACGTGTACCCGTGCAGTGGCCGCCCGCCGGCCCGCCGGTACTGGGCGGCCGAGGCGGCGTTCTCCCGCTCGACGAAGGTGCTACGCAGTGTCCGGTACCCGCCGGCAGCGAGGTTGCGGTGCAACTCCCGGGACAGCAGCGTCAGGTACCCCTTGCCCTGTTCCTCGGGCACGGTGCCCTTGATGATGAGCACTGCGTCGCGCCGGTACCGGCCGCGCGTCGCTAGCAGGCGAAGCTGATTGAGTACGCCGAGCCGGCCACCGACCTTCATGAGAAACTCGGAGATGTCCGGCACGGTCACCACGAACGCGATTGGCCGGCCGGCCTTCTCCAGCCAGAGCAGCAACGCCTCGTCGAGCAGGTAAGCGAGGCCGTCGGTCTGCTCCGCCAGTTGCTCGGTGGAGATCTCGGTGTAGTAACCGAGCTGCGCGAAGCTGGCGTTGAGTAGCTGCCGCAGAATCGGCAGCTGCTCGCGGAATTGCCGCCGCGAGCCGTGCCGGATGATGAGCCGCTCCGCGGGGATTCGGGTGTCGTCAAAGGTAAACCCGTAGTCACGGTCGGTGCCGACTGGAGCGCCAGCGGGGATCGAGCCGGCCCCGGAGTCCCGGCTGTCAAGGTCGACCAGCCAGGTGTCGGCCTCGAAGCGGCGCTGGAAGCCGTGCCGCTCATACATCACCGGGTAGTAGGCGGGGTTCCAGGCTGAGTCCACGAAGCCACGCTCGGCGAAGCCGGAGGTGATCACCCCGCCGGTCTGGTTGGGCAGCAGCGCGACCGGTCCGAACAGCGGCCGGCCGTCGGCCCTGGCCTCAACCGTGTCCATGATGGCGGCGAAAACGGCGTCGTCGTCGACGAACTCGGTGTGCCCGAACAGTTGCCGCGGACCGACCTTTGCGTCGAAGGCGGTGCTGCGGTGCACGCTGGTCCGTCCGACCACCGCGCCGCGTCCGTCGCGGATCAGAAACAGTTCGGCGGTGCGGCGGTGTGCGGCGATCACCGACGACAGCAGGGGCACGTACCGGTTGGTCGGGTGCAGCCGAAGTGGGAAGTCGACAAACGCTCGCAGGTCGGCCCGTGACTTCACGGCGGACACTCTCATGCGCGGTGCACCGGCGGGCCGGCCGTCTCGGTGGACAGCGGGGTGAACGTCTGGATGTGCGCCATGCCGTCGGCCTCGGCACGCCAGACGCCGTTGGTGTAGCCCTCGGGCTCGGCGTTGTACAGCCGGATGTAGCCGCCGGTCGCGTTCCGCGTGCCGTGGTCGGTCACCCAGCACATGAGGTCGCGGTGGTGGCGGCTGCGGGCGAACTTCAGCAGCGCGTCACGGTCGCTGAAGAAGGCGATGGTGCCAAGCGTGAACGGGAACTGGTAGTACACGGTATGCCACCGGTATCCGTCCATGCGTTTCATCTGCTTGACCATTTTGAACCAGGTGCGGGTGAGGGTGAGGATCGAGCGTGGCCCTCGGTATCGGGTGGCGCCGACGAACATGGCGGTCGCTCGACCAACCGGCGGCGCGGCGGAAAAGTCGGAGGTCCTCACGTCGTCGCACCCTTCACCAGGTACACATTCTTGATTTTGGATGTTGTGCCGGCGAACGGGCCGGTGCCGTAGTCATGCACTCTCACCCGCAGGTCGGCTGCGGACGGGTCCTCGACGAGGGACTCGGCGAAGTCCCGACTGACGTCGGCGAGGTAGCGGAGCACCCCACCGCGGCAGGTTTCGGCGAGGGCCAGCCGCTCGTCGGGGCCGAGCGCGAGGTCCTCGCGCAGTTGCAGGTTGATGACCGGCCGGCTCTCCAGGTCCGCATGCTCCTCCAGCTCCAGGCAGAAGCTGTGCAGCAGGTGAGCGAGGGGATTGCCGGCGTAGAGCCCGTACTCGACGTCCTGCGGGTAGATGTTGGCACCCATGTACGAGATCGTGCTGTCCTTGCGGCCGAACAGGAACAGCAGCGGCAGCTGCATCCGGTCGGACCGTCCCGCGCGTTCGGCGTCCGACCGCGCGGCCGGGTCCCCGATCGCGGCCAGCACATCCGGGTACGCGATCAGCCGGCCCTCGTCGCCGATGTTGTAGCGGACCTTCGGGTTGAGCACCGCCGTCGAGTTGATCGTGCAGAGCACCTCGTGGTCGGCGTTGGTCTCCAGATACGTCTCGAGCGGGTTGTACTGGAAGATCATAGGCAGCCGGTGCTCGTCGGGGCCGAGCAGGGCGGTCCGCAGGGCGACGTCGGTGCGTAGCCGGCGGCGGACCCAGACGGTGAAGTCGGTCTCCCCGGCGATACCGATGGTGAGGTCGCTGGCGCCGTAGCCGGAGCGCACCTTGAGGAAGCGCTCCTCCAGATAGTCACGCAGCGCCTCGGTCATCCCCTCCCCGCCGACCAGACCGCTGACGCGGTACTCGCCCCACGGGAAGCCCTCGGTGTCGAGCTTGTCGCGCAGATGCTTGAGGAACGGCGGATACGCGGTGACGATGTACTCGAACCCGGGCCCGAAGTACCGCAGCGTGTCCGCAATCTTCTGCAGATCCGGGCCCGTGTTCTTCACCATCGCGATCTTGGACATGGCGATGCCGGTGTTGGTGCCCGTGGCCCAGGCACCCATGGAGTACGCGTTGATGACGAACCGCCGTTTCGACGGAAACACCATGGTCGCGTAGCCGGCCAGGTTCTTGTGGACCGAGCGCAGTTCGCGGCGGCTGCGAATCCAGTTGAACGGCTGACCTGACGATCCCGAGGACTCGTCGACGACGCTGCCGGCGATCTCGATCTCACCGTGCCAGCAGCGCTGGGCCTCCGGGTATGCCTTCACGTACGACTGCTTGTCCGTCGGCGGGTACGACGACAGGTCGAACCAGCGGAACCGCCATCCGTTGCGCCGCAGAAAGTCGCCGTACGCGGGCACGTCGATCGCGGCGAACTGACAGGTCATCCACGCGTGCAGTCGAGCGAAGCGACCCATGTACGGACGGTAGTTCCGCGCCAGGAGCCGCCACACCGCCGGATGAATCTGGTGCAGCATATAGAGCCAAGTCAGTGCAAAGCTCGTGAACCGCAGCGTTCCCTGGCGCAGGAAGGTCATCACCACGCGTCCACGATAGGAGTCTTCGCAAGTCCCTCACCTGGTCACGGATACTCAGCCGCCCTGGGCACCCCAACTCAACGACCTTCCGCCTTCCGCCTCGGCGTGTCAGGCCACCGGCGTGCGGCATGAGCGAGCACCTGATCAAGAGGTCCCGCCGGGAGTGGGGCCGGCGGCGGTCCTGGCGAAGCGGCGGGCCAGGTAGCCGAAGGCGTCGACAAGCTCGGCGGGGCCGACAACCTCGATCTCGGTGTCGAACCGGGCGATGGCGGCGGCAAGGCTGTGCCAGGACCAGGAGCCGAGAGTGAGCCGGCAGCGGTCCGAGCCGAGCTCCTCGACGATCCCGTCGCGCGTGGAGGGCCACGGTCGCGGCGGGCAGGTCGAGGATCGCGGTGCCCTGGCAGGGCCAGCCGATGGTGCCGTCGTCAGCGCCGCGGAACCTGCCGGTGACGAAGGTGGTCACATCGCCGCCGGGCAGTTCCCTGGGCGTGAAGCGGGGTCCGTTGGGGATGCGCAGGGTGATCCGGTCGGCACGGAAGGTGCGCCAGTCCGACCGGTCAAGGTCCCACGCGACGAGGTACCAGCGTCCGTCCCAGGTGATGACGTGGTGCGGCTCGACGCGGCGCGGGGGCTTGTCCGCGGTCTCGGAGCCGTAGTCGAAGCGGAGGATCTCCTGGGCTTGCACGGCGGAGCTGATCGCCAGGAGCACGTCGCCGTCGATCGAGGCGGCCGGTCGGGTGGCGGGCCGTTCGACGGCGGTGATCTGGAGGGCGTCGATGCGGTGCCGGAGCCGGGACGGCATGACCTGCCGGACGGTGGTCAGCGCCCGTGCTGCCGCTTCGCCGGTGCCGTCGCCCAGTGTGGTAGCGGCGATCTGCAGCGCGATGGTGAGGGCGACGGCCTGCTCGTCGTCGAACAGCAGAGGCGGTAGTTCGGTGCCGGCGCTGAGCCGGTAGCCACCGTCGGGACCCTTGACGGCGGAGATGGGGTAGCCGAGCTCGCGCAGCCGGTCGACGTCGCGGCGCAGTAGGTGCCACAACCTGTCACCTACGCCGTCGAACCTTGGTGATGACGCCGGCCGGACACCGTGACCGGAAACAACTCTCACCAGGAGTCTTGATGAGCATCACCACCACCGCCCACCTCAACTTCCAGGGCAACGCCCGGGAGGCGCTGGAATTCTACCACTCGGTGTTCGGCGGCGAGATCACGGTCATCACGTACGGCGACTTCGGGATGCCGAAGGAACTGCCCGACGCCAGCAAGGTCGTCTGGGGCCAGGTCGCGGCCGACGACGGCTTCCGCGTCATGGCCTACGACGTGCCCAGCCAGGCCGGAGCCGGCATCGCGCCGGTGCCCTCCACGCGGCGTGAGAACGGCATGACGCTGACCGGCGAGCCGTTCTTCCTGTCCGTCCGGGGCGAGACCGTCGAAGAGGTCGGCGCGCTGTGGGAGAAGCTGGCCGATGGCGCCACCGTCATCGAGGCGTACGGCCCGGCCCAGTGGGCGCCGGCGTTCGGGATGCTGACCGACCGCTTCGGCATCACATGGATCCTCGACGTCGCCGCCCCGTACGCCAACGCCTGATCCTCGCCCTCCGGCAACGGAACGAGGCGGCACCCAGCCCGGCGGCCTCGTCCCGTTGCCAGACCCCCGGCCTTCAAGAAGCTGCCTGGGCACCATGATGTTCGGCCCGAACGGCAACCCCGACCACGACGACTACATCCGAATCATCCACCAGGCCCTCGACGCCGGTATCAACGTGGACCCGAGAAGAGGTCGTCTCCTGACTCGTATGCGTGCCGACGGGACGGAGCGAAGCAGACGGCACGCCCGCTCACGGCGGCGAGCGGGAAACATCCCCGCCCGCCGCCGCCGTCGTCGTCGTACGGTCAGTCTGCGGCGAGGGCCCGCGCGTCGGCCGCGACGACGCGCGCCAGCTCCACCGGGAGCCGCTGGCCGGCCTGCTGGTCGGCGTAGCGGGCCAGCTCGGCGTAGCGGCCCTGGACGAGCAGCGTGCTCAGCGCGGTGCGGGCGCCGTGCTCGACGTCGGAGGTCAGGATCACGTACCCGAGCCCGGCCGGGGTGGCCGCGACGGTGAAGGTGCTGGTCGCCGTCGCCCGGCCGGCCGGTCCGACGGCCTCGGCGCGCAGCGTGTGCCGGCCGGCGGGCAGGGTGGTCAGGTCCAGCGCCACGCCGGGCTCGACCCGCTCGCCGTCGATGGTGACCGTGACCGTCTCGGCGTGCGTGGTGGTGACGGTGACGGTCGGCGCCTGCGCCCGGTCCAGGGTGGCCCCGTCGGCCGGCGCGCCGATCGCGACGGTCGGCGTGGCGGGCGGACGCTGCGCGTACGCGGCGTTCCAGCCAGCCAGCTCGGCCGGACGGTTGGTGATGATCCCGTCGACCTCGGCCTGCTCCAGAGTCTGCCACTGGCTCGCCGAGTCGATGGTCCACACCAGGACGGCCACGCCCGCGTCGTGCAGCTCGCGCACCACGCCCGGTCGGGTCAGCAGCGCCGTCCCGCTCGGGTTGTACGCGGTCAGGCCCAGCTCGCGGGCGACCGCCACCGGGTCGGCGTCGAGGCTGCTGCGTAGCAGCCCGAGGGGCAGCTCCGGGGCCAGCTCGCGGGTGTGGCGCAGCGCGTCCGTCTCGAAGCTCTGGACGAACACCCGGCCGGTCATCCGCTCCGCGCGGATCACCTCGACGATCCGGGCGACCTCGTCGCGGGTGTGCGCCCCCTTGATCTCCAGCAGCAGGTTGCCGCCCCGGACACGCAGGTCGGCGAGTTGCTCGGCGAGCGTGGGCAGCCTCTCCCCCGCGTACGACGGCGCGAACCAGGAGCCGGCGTCGAGCGACTTGAGTTGGGCGGCGGTGAGGTCGCGGATCCGGCCGGCGCCGTCGGTGGTCCGGTCCACCGTGGTGTCGTGCAGCACGAACGGCACGCCGTCGCGGGACGGCTGCACGTCGTTCTCGATCCAGTCGGCGTTGGCCCGCCGCGCGGCCTCCTGGGCGACGAGGGTGTTCTCCGGGGCGGCCGACGACGCGCCGCGGTGAGCGATCACGGTGAGCGGACTGCCGTCGGGGCGGAGGTAGCCGTTGGGGGCCAGCTCGGTGATTCGCACGTCGTCGAAGGAGACGGTGGCGCCGTTGACCAGTAGTGCCTGCCCGCCGTCGGCGGAGCGTTGCAGGCTGCTGGTCTTCAGCGCCTCCCGCCCGTCGACGAACCAGCGCGCCTGGCTGCCGTGCACCTCCACGGCGACCCGCACGTCCCGGCCGGTGCCGGCGGCGTACGGGCCGGCGCCGGTGTTGGTGACGTTCCAGGTGTCGGCGGTGGTGCGCTGCGCGAACTCGAGCCCGTTGCTCGCGGTGGTGCCGCTGCGCATCGTGGCGATCCACCACGGGTTCGCGCCGTCGGCGGGCACGTCGAGCCCGAGCGCCGTCCAGCGGGTGGCGGACGCGACGGACTCGAACCGGACGGTCGCCTCGAACCGGAAGTCGTTCAGGTGCCGCCCGAAGGTGATCTTGTTGTTCTGGCTGGAGCTGGCGGACGTGCCGTACAGCCGGCCGTTCTCCACCTTCCAGGTGCCGTCGACGGCCCGCCAGCCGACGGGCAGCCGGCCGGCGGAGAAGTCCTCCGCGACCACCACCGCGCCAGGTTCGGCGGCGGCTGGTGGCGACGGGGGCAGCACGGCGAGCACGCCGGTCGACAGCGCCAGGGCGGCGAGCGCGGCGACCGTGCGGCTCGGGTTCCCGCGCGGGAGGCGGGCAGGGCGAGGTGTCATGACCCGGACCGTAGGAACGCCACCGGAACGCCAGGCCAACCCGGCGTGGCGGCAGCGCCAACGTCAGCTCTCCAACGTGCGACGAACGTGGCCAGGATCTTCCAGCCCTTGAGGGGGGCGACGGCGCGGATCCTGGAGTGGTGCCGGTTGACGGTCCGCGACCCTGTCGATCGGGATCAGCGAGCAGGGCCCGGCCGGCATCAAGACGCCGTCACCGGCCGCGGCGGCGGGTGCGTCCGGCGCGGACGAGGTCGGCCAGAATGTCGACACAACCTCCCCCGCGCCCACTCTGACCAGGGCTGTCACGATGAAGTGCCGCAGTGCGAACCCCAGCATCTGCCCCACACATCGGCCCCGGCCGCTCGCCCTGCTCCGACCGTTTCACCGTACGGCAGCCCGACGCGACACGTGCCCGCCCCGTCCGCTGAATACGCCGTACCGATCGCCGGCCGGCTGCGGCAGAATGCCAGGCAGGCGGCCCCGGCGGCGCAGGCCGGGCGGACAGCCCCGGCCGCCCTCAGCCGCCCGATCCCTCCGGGAGGACGACCATGCCGCACCATCGCCACTCCGCCCGCCGGCAGGTCGCCGGGAGCTCAGGTTCCCCGTCCCGGGCGGCCCGACGGCCGCGCGCCTAGCTCCGGTACGCCAGGCGCTGGCAGGTGAGCGTGATCCGGTTGGTGACGGGGAACCCGGTCGTGCGGCGTGGGTCGGCCCCTGTCCAGGGGCGGATCTCCTCCCCCAGGCTCATCGGGCGGATCCGGGAGCTCGATCTGCTGGTGTCGACCCTGGCGACGCCGCCCGCCGCGGTGGTGCTGGAGGGAGAAGCAGGAGCCGGCAAGACCCGGCTGATCACCGAGGTACGAGCCCGGCCTGAGCTTGCGGGGCTGAGGTTCGTGCTCGGGGCGAGCCGGCGGATTCGCGAGCCGTTCCCACTGGGCCCCATCATCGACGCGGTCCGCGGGCTCGGCACGGAGCTGGCGGAAACCCGGCTGTCGCCGCTGGCCGGCGCGCTCCGGCCGTTGCTGCCCGAGCTCGCCGAGGCACTGCCACCGGCGCCCGAGCCACTGGACGACCCGGCTGCCGAGCGCCATCGGGTGTTCCGTGCGCTGGCGGAGGTGCTGGGGTCGGTGGGTCCGTTGGTGCTGGTCCTGGAGGATCTGCACTGGGCCGACGAACAGACCCTCGACTTCACGAGCTACCTGCTGGGTGATCTGCCAGCACAGCTGTCGGTGCTGCTGACGTTCCGCAGCGAGGAGGCGGCCCCGGGCGTACGGGCGATGACCGCACGGCTGCCGGCGTCGACGCGGCACGCGCAGGTGGTGCTCGCCCCGCTGGACGCGGGGCAGACCGGTGCGCTGGCTGCGGCCATCCTCGGGCTGGCCCGGGTTTCCGAGGAGTTCGCCGACTACCTGTGCGAGTGGGCCTCCGGGCTGCCGTTCGCGATCGAGGAGCTGCTCGCGTTGTTGCAGGCGAACGGCCAACTGGTCCGCCGGAACGGCGGCTGGGCACGCCGGGAGCTGGGTGAGCTCAACGTGCCCACCGGAGTCCGTGACCAGGTGCTCGAACGCGTGGCGCACCTGTCCGACGAGGCCAGAGCGGTTGTCGAGGCGGCGGCCGTGTTGCACACGTCCGTACCGATGTCGGTGGTGGTGGCGACCTGCCGGATACCGGCGGCCCGGGCGTTGCCGGGCTTGGAGGAGGCGCTGGAGTCGGGCCTGCTCGTCGAGCATGGCGAGTTGGTGGGGTTCCGGCACGTGCTGGCCGCGCAGGCGGTGGAGGAGGCGTTGCCCGGCCCGCGCCGGCAGCAGCTGCACGGTCGGGCGGCGGCCGCGCTCGGCGCGCTCGTTCCGATACCGCTGGGGCAGCGGGCACACCACCTTCGCCACGCCCGCCTGCTGGACGAGTGGGTACGCGCGGCTGAGCAGGCCGCGGATCAGGCGGCGGCGCTGCGGCACGACGCGGAGGCGGTCCGGCTGCTCGAAGACGTCGTCCGGCATGGGCCGCTGTCCTCACAGGAGCGCGCGCGGTTGGCGGTGAAGCTGGGCTGGGCCGCCCTTGAAATGGTACGTACGCACGAGGTCGTCGGCCTGCTCTGGGCGGTGCTCAAGGAGAACGGGGCGCCAGCGATGCAGGGGGAGCTGCGGTTCCTGCTGGCCTCGGCGCTCAACGTGGCTGGCGAGGATCCATCGGTGCAGCGCACGTTGTTCGCCACCGCCATCGAGCAGCTGCCGCGCCGGCCAGACCTGCGAGTGCGAGCGACAGTCGCGGTCGGGTTGCTGACCGCGTCCATCGGCACGGTCACCCGGGGTCGGAACTGGCTCTACCGCGCGCTGGAGCTCCTCGCGGAGGTCCACGACCCGATGGTCGGCGTGTTCGTGCTGGGCAAGGTCGGGATGGGGCTGGTGACCCTCGGCGACCCCCGCTGGCGACAGGTGCTCGACCGCATCGAAGCGGCCACCGGAAGTTCGCCCCAGTCGCTGGCCGAGGTCAACGCGTACTTTTCGGTCGGCACCCAGTGTTGCTACTTCGGGCACCACGAGGTCGGGCAGCGGCTGCTGTCGACTGCCCTGACGGGAGCGGTCAGGTACGGCAGCCGCCGGCTGGAGCTGCTCACCCGGTCGGCGCTGGTCCTGCTGCACTATCTCCGGGGCACCTGGGACGCGCTGACCGACGGCACCGACGCCCTGCTCGACGCCCTGTCCGACTACCCGCTCGGCCGGATCGAAGCCGAGCTGGCGCTGGGTGGCCTGGCCCTCGGTCACGGCCACCTCGACGACGCCCAACACCGACTCGCCAGTGCCCGGCAACTGGCCGAGGATCTGGGCCTGGTGGAGTCGCTGGCGTTCCCGGCGAGTGGTTTGGCCCGCATCGCGCTCGCCCGGGGAGACGTCGACGCCGCGTTGGCCGCGACACAACGATGTCTCACCGTGTTGACCGGCAAGGAGGCGTGGGCGGCTGCGGCACCGGTGCTACCGGCCGCCACCGAGGCACTGGTCGCCGCGGGCCAGCTGACCGACGCCGACGTCCTGCTGACCGACTACGAACACCGGCTGAGCGACCTGGACGTCTCCATCGCCCCGGCCGTTCTCCAACACGCCAGGGGCCTGCTGGAGACGGCTGCCGGCGACCCGCCGCGAGCGGCCCGCCACCTCGTCGAGGCGGCTCACCACTACGACCGGCTGCCCTATCCCTACCAGGCGGCCCAGGCACGGGAGCAGGCGGCGTCGGCGCTGCTCGGTGCGGGTGACCACGAGGCCGGGGCCGCCGAGCTGTCGGCGGCCCTGGCCACGTATCAGCGCCTGGGCGCCACCTGGGACCATGCCCGCGCGGTCGGCGCGGCCCGGCAGCGGGGCGTGTCGCTGCCCGGTCGCCGCCGGACCGGGCGGCCCAGCTACGGCAACGAGCTGTCACCGCGGGAGCGGGAGGTGGCCGAGCTGGCCGCCGCGGGTCGCACGAACAAGGAGATCGCCGCAGAGCTGTTCCTCTCCGTGTACACGGTCGAGCAGCACATCACGTCCGTACTGCGGAAGCTGCACATCCGTTCCCGAGCGGCCATCGCGAGCCGGTTGAGCTGACTGGCAAGCCGTTAGTTGCCGGGTTTCCGGGATTGTTCCCGTGCTGCCTCGCGGCCAGGCTGCTGCCATGCATCATCCTGAGCCCGACGAGACCCCTGGACCGTCCGGGTCTCCCAGCGAACCAGCGCCACCTGCCGGTGCGGTACGGCCGGCTGCGGGCGCACCGCCGAGCCCGGCCGAGGACGAGAACGCACCGGCCGGCGAGACGGCGGAGGGGACCCGGCACGAGGGCGGATGGCGGTCGGTATGAGCCCTTCCGCCGCTACGGACTCAGGCCCGACAAGGGACAGCGGGCGAGACCGCACCGCGAGGACAGAGGAGAGTTCCTTGAATGGATTGGCGACGGGTTCCCCGACGCTCGTGAGCGCCCCTCGGCGGCGAAGGCTCCGACTGGGTGCCGTCCTGGTCACGGTCGTGCTGCTCGTCCTGGGGATACCAGGAACGGCGGTGGCCGCACCCACCCGGACGGCATCGGTCGAGCCGGCGCTGCACACCACACTTGCCGCGGACGGTACCGCCACCTTCTGGGTGTACCTGCGGGACCGGGCCGACCTTTCCGGAGCGGCCAGGATCACTGATCGGGCCGCGCAGGGCCGGTTCGTGTACGAGAGGCTGACCGGCACCGCCAGGGCCAGCCAGGCTGGTCTGGTGGCGATGCTGAAGGCCGCGGGAGCGAGCCACCAGCCGTACTGGATCGCCAACACGGTCCGGGTGACCGGCGACGCGGCGCTGCTGAAGCGGATCGCCGCCCGCCCAGAGGTCACCCAGATCACCGCCGACCAGGTCTACCAGCTTCCCACGCCGGAAGCAGCCGGCGAGGAATCGCAGATCACGGCCGTCGAGTGGAACATCAGCCGGGTCAACGCCCCGCAGGTGTGGCAGCAGTACGCGGTGACCGGTGAGGACATCGTGATCGGCAGCATCGACACGGGGGTGCGGTACAACCACCCGGCGCTGGTGAAGCAGTACCGGGGCAACCTGGGCAACGGCGCGTTCGACCACAACTACAACTGGTGGGACCCGTCGAGCGTGTGCGGCGCGCCGTCGTTGGTGCCGTGCGACAACAACAACCACGGCACCCACACCGTGGGCACCATGGTCGGCAACGATGGCGGGGCCAACCAGATCGGGGTGGCGCCCGGGGCGAAGTGGATGGCCGCGAAGGGCTGCGAGTCCAACTCCTGCACGTCCGCCGCGCTGCTGTCCAGCGGCCAGTTCATGCTCGCCCCCACCGACCTGCGTGGAAAGAACCCGAACCCGGCGCTCCGCCCGCACATCATCAACAACTCCTGGGGTGGCGGCGCCACCACCTCCCCCTGGTACCAGCCCACTGTCCAGGCCTGGGTGGCGGCCGGGATCTTCCCCCAGTTCTCCAGCGGCAATCCGGGGTCAGCGTGTGGTCAGGCGGGCAACCCCGGCAACCTGCCCGAGGCGTACTCGGCCGGTGCGTTCGACGTCAACGGCGCCCTGTACGTCAACTCCGGCCGCGGCCCCTCGGCTTGGGGCGCTGACCAGGTGAAACCGAACATCGCCGCCCCGGGTGTCGCGGTACGCTCGGCCTTCGCCAATGGCGGTTACGGCGCGCTCACCGGCACGTCGATGGCTTCCCCGCACGTGGCGGGCGTGGTCGCGCTGCTCTGGTCCGCCGCGCCCGCGCTGGAGCGCGACATCGCCGCCACCCGGGCCATCCTGGACGGCTCCGCCGTGGACACCGCGGATCTCACCTGTGGCGGTACCAGCGGCAACAACAACGTGTGGGGCCAGGGCAAGCTGGACGCCCTCGCCGCCGTCACCCAGGCGCCGCGTCCGGCGAAGGGACAGCTGACCGGCACGGTGCTCGCCGCCCCCACCAACACGCCGATCGCCGGTGCCACCATCACCATCGCCGGGTCGGTGAACCGGACCCGTACCACGGGGCCGGACGGCCGGTACGCGATCACCCTGCCCGCCGGCAGCTACACCGTGACCGCGTCGGCGTTCGGATACCAGGCGGCGAGCGGCCCGGCGACCGTCGTCGAGGGCGGCACCGCCGCCCGGGACTTCGCCCTGGTGCCACCGGACGGACGACAACTGAGCGTGGCACCCCGCTCGCTGGACTTCGGCGTGACGAAGATCGGCGACACGGCCGGGCCGTTGACGGCGACGCTGACCGGCACCGGCGCCGAACCGGTGACGGTCAGCGCGATCACCGAGCCGGGCGGCGGGTTCGCGCAGTCCGGCGGCACGTGTGGCGCGCTACCGGTCACGCTCTCGCACCTGCAGAGCTGCACTGTGGCGTACACGTTCACGCCGACCGTTGAGGAGCCGGCGACGGCGCCGGTGACCGTTACCAGCGACGCGGTCGACGGTCCGCACGCGATCACGCTGGAGGGCGTCGCCATCCGGGTGCCGCTGCGGGTCGACGCCGCGACGCTGGCGGCCGGTGAGAACGTACTCTTCTCCGGGTTGGTCGATCCCGCCGGCCGGTACGCGTACTTCGGTACGCAGACATCCCCGGGTCGGGTGGTGAAGGTCGACCTGGGCACCTTCCAGCGGGTGGGTGCGATCACGCTGGCCGAGGGCGAGAACTACCTCAACTCGGCGGTGATCGACCCGGCCGGCAGGTACGCCTACCTCGGCACGGGCACCGCACCCGGCCACATCGTGAAGATCGACCTGGCCACCTTCCAGCGGGTCGGCACGATCACGCTCGACAGCGGCGAGAACTACCTGCGGTCGGCGGTGATCGACCCCGCGGGGGCATACGCCTACTTCGGCACCGGCACCGCGCCGGGACGGGTGGTCAAGATCGACCTGAACACCTTCCAGCGGGTGGACGCGGCCACGCTGAGCAGCGGCGTGGACAACCTGCGCTCCGCCGTGATCGACCCGGCGGGTGGGTACGCCTACTTCGGCACCGGCACCGCACCCGGGCTCGTGGTGAAGCTCGACCTGACGACGATGGCGGAGGTCGGGGTGATCGCGATGGTGAGCGAGAGTCTCTTCTACTCGGCGGTGATCGACCCGGCGGGCAGGTACGCCTACTTCGGCACCGGCACGTCACCGGGACGCATCGTGAAGATCGACCTGGCCGCCTTCCAGCGGGTCGAGGCGATCGAACTCGCGACCGGCGAGAACTCGCTGTTGACGGCGGCGATCGACCCGGCCGGTCGGTACGCCTACTTCGGCACCGGCACCGCACCCGGCGGGGTCGTGAAGATCGAGCTCGCCGGCTTCCAGCGGGTCGGTGCGGCCACGCTGGCCGACGGCGAGAACTCGCTGCTGTCCGCGGTGATCGACCCGCAGGGTGGCTTCGTCTATCTCGGCACGCTGAACTCGCCGGGTCGGGTGGTGAAGGTGAAGGTCGACACGGCGATCCAGCTCAGCGCCGCAACACATCGGGTACGGGGGAACGCCGTCGTGAATCTGGCCTGGGACGGCGCTACCTCGACCAACGTCGACGTCTTCCGCGACGGCACGCGCGTCGCCACGGTGCCCAACAACGGCACGTACGCCGACGCCGTCGACGGCTCAGGCGCCGTCACGTACACCTACCGGGTGTGCCACGCCGGCACGCTGAAGTGCTCGAACAAGAGCACCGTGCGGTTCGCAGGCCAGCAGGGATGACCGGTCACGTCGGCGCCCACCCCCAACGAAGGAGACAACGAGTCATGAGTACGAGTCGACTGCGACGTGCTCTGGGTGCCCTGCTGGCGATCGGCCTCACCGGCGGCACGGTGCTGGCAGCCAGCACGGCCGCCGCCGATACGGCAGCCAGCGACAACCAGTGGACGGACAGCTCGGGTCTGACCGCGGACGCGTACGGACACCACCTGGACGGCGTTGCCGCGACAGCCACGGCGGGCGAGACCGCTTCCGCGGTGACGTCCACGGCGGCGGCCTGGTCGCTGCTCGGGCCGCCCGGTGGCGACATCTACGACACCGCTGTGTCCACCGCGGATCCGGGAATCGTGCTGGCCGGCTACGCACCGGGCGGTGGATACAACGGAGGTCTGTACCGCTCCGGCGATGGCGGCACCACCTGGTCCGAGGTGCCAGCGCTGCACGGCAGGAGCGTCTTCGCCATCGAGTTCACCGCTGGCGGAACGGCCTACGTCGGCACCCAGGACGGCGTGTGGCGCAGCAACGACGGTGGCCTGACCTGGGTCGCCAGCAACCTCAACATCGGCCTCAACGACCAGGTCCTGAGCGTCGCGGTCGACCCGGTCAACCCGTCGGTGCTGTGGGCCGGGATCGCCAATGCCCTGGGCTCCCAGAAAGTCAACCTCATGCGGTCGGCCGACGGCGGCGTGACCTGGACCAACCGGACCCCGGCGATGGGTGCCGCGCTGTCCGGCAGGTCGATCGCGATCGACCCGAACGACCCGAACACGGTGATCGTCGCGTTCGACGCCGGCCAGGTGTGGGTCACCCGGGACAGCGGGGTCACCTGGACGAAACGCTCCGCCGGCCTTCCCACCAGCCCGTTGTTCGACATCGGGTACGACGGAACGCGGCTGCTTGTCGGTGGCGGCCAGCTCTTCTCGAACCAGTACCTCGGCCTCTACCAGTCGACCGACCTCGGTGTGACCTGGACCCCACTGCACAACAGCAGCTGGCCGACTCCGGTGGTCCACGGCATCGCCGTGGATCCGCACGACCGGGACACGATCCTGGTGACCACGGCCGGCACCGGTGTCCACCGCACCACCGACGGCGGCGCGACCTGGGAGATCAGTGTTGGCGGTACCGACACTCTGACCGGGCGGTCGATCCGCTTCGCGCCCGGCAACTCGCGGCAGGTCATCCTCGGCACCGACACGCAGGCCGTTTTCCGCTCCACCGACGGCGGCACGTCGTTCGCCCAGTCGTCGAACGGCATCGCCGAGATCGACCTCCGCTCCATCGACGTCAACCCGCGTGATCCGAACGAGATGGCGATCGCCTTCCAGGGACAGAACACCGGCGGTGTCTACTCCACCGTCGACGGTGGTGCCAGCTGGAAGCGGGAGCCGGTGCCGCCGACCCGGTACAGCACCGTCCGATTCGCCCCGGACGGCATGCTCCACGCCCTCTCCAACGGCCCCACGACGGTGGCCCAGGAGGGGCTCTACCGGCGTGGAGGTGACGGGAGCTGGACCGTACTCGGCCCCGACCAGGGGGCCTACTACGAGTCTGACCTCACGACGATCCGGTTCAGCCGCACCGACCCGGACCTGATCCTCCTCACCGGCACCGACTTCGGGTACGCCGGCACCGAAGCCACGATCTGGCGCACGCTGGACCGCGGCAAGACCTGGGCCAAGGTCCATGAGGGAACGTCCGGCCAGGCGGCACTCGACATCGAGATCGTGGAGAACGGCACCGACCAGGAAATGATCGCGTCGATCAACGACCGGAGCGGTGCCTACGCCAGCAGCGTCCTGCGCTCGGAAGACGGCGGCACGTCGTGGTTCACGTCGATGATCGGCCTGTCCGGAAGGTACATGAATCCATACCTGTGCGCGTCGTCCCACAACCCGCACGTCGTCTACCTGGCGGCCTGGTTGACCTCCAGTTCCACTGGCGTGTACCGCAGCCTGGACGGCGGCGTCACGTGGGAATCCACCGGCTGGACGAGCAACGCCACCGTTGCCGACCTGGCCTGTGACCCGGCCGACGGGCGGACTCTGTACATGTCGATGAACGCCGACCCCCGGGTCGTCCGCTCCACGGACGCCGGCACCACGTTCTCCCCCTTCGACAGCGGCATCGAAAAGGTACGGCAACCTCGGACGCTGACCTTCGCCGGTCCGTCCCGCCTGCTGCTGGCGACCGCGAAGGGAAGCTACGCGACCAACCTCGACCGCGACACCATCACCGTCGGCACCTCGGTACGCCGGGACAGGGGCCAACTCGTGGTGGATCTGACCTGGCAGGGGGCAACCTCCGTCGACATCGACATCTACCGCGACGGCACGCTGGTCGGCACGGTGCCGAACGACGGCGCCCACACCGATCCCATCGACGTCCAAGGCCGCGGCACCGCTACCTACCAGGTGTGCCGGGCGGACAGTTCGGTCTGCTCAGCCAAGACGACGGTGGCGTACGGCGGGCCACCGGCCTGAGCCGGCCGGGTCGCGAACAACCGCGTGGTGATGGCCCGCACGGGCCATCACCACGCGGGGCGGCCATCACGTACCAGGGAGCGTTTCGACCCGCGGCGCAATCATGATCAGGGTAGGCAGCGAGGGAACGCCTGACAGCCGGGGCGACCGATCCCTCAACTGCCGCCCACGGGTAGCCTCCGGCTGCGGCAATCCGATGGTCCTCGATCCGACTCGGCGTCCAACCGGGTTCGCTCACCTACGGCATGGTCGAAGGGTGTAGCCGCTGAGCACTCTGTGCAAAGCAGGACGCTACACCGGCTCTGACCTGCGGAAACAAGAAGCCGCAGGCAGGGGCGGTGCAGTTGGGCACCGTTCGACGCCGGTCTGCGCAGTTCAGGGCCGTTCAGTGCGCCCTGCTGCTCCCAACCTGCTCCCCGACGCAGTCCTGTGGGACGGTGGTCGGAACGGATCCACCGACGTTGAAGGTCAGGGCTTACGGGCGACGCCGGCCCAATAGTAGGCCGCGTGCGGGTCGTCCGAGCCGGCGTCATCGGGCCGCCACGCCATGACGGGCACGATGCCCGGCTCGATCAACTCCCACCCGTCGAAGAACCGCTCCACCTCAGCGCGGGTGCGCGGCACCAGCGTCATGTGGCCCTGATTGGCGGCGGCCACCGCCGCGGCCATCTCTGAGGGGTTGAAGTCCTGGGTCGGGTGGGTGATGGCCAGGTAGCTGCCAGAGGGCAAGGCCCGCATGATGGTTCGCAGCCTCTCCCCCGGCTCGTCCTCGTCGCGCAACAGCATGAGCACCGCGATGAGCGTGAGCGCCACGGGCCGGCTCAGGTCTAGCGTGCTGGTGAGGCGGTCGGCGAGGATCGTCTCCGGCCGGCGCAGGTCGGCGTGGATGTACTCACTGCGCCCCTCCTCGCTGCTGATCATCAGCGCCCGGGCGTGCGCCAGCACGATGGGATCGTTGTCTACGTACACCACCCGGGTCTCGGGCGCCAGCGCCTGGGCGACCTCGTGCAGGTTTGGCCGGGTGGGGATGCCGGTGCCGATGTCGAGAAACTGGCGGATTCCAGCCTCGGTCACCAGGTAGCGGGCCACCCGGTGGACGAACCGCCGGTTCTCGGCGGCCATCGTCCGCAGGTTGGGGATCGCCTCGATCAACGCGGCGCCCACCGCCCGGTCGACGGCGAAGTTGTCCTTTCCACCGAGCCACCAGTCGTAGACCCGGGCCGAATGCGGTACGGAGACGTCCACGCCGGTGGGCGGAATCTCCTCAGTACGGCTTCTGGCGTGACGTGTCACGGTCGACTCCCTCGAAGAGGCCGGGATAGACGTGCGTAGCCTAGACGACGTCCACCCGCCCCGCGATCCGGTCCTGTTCGGAGGATGACCGCACTTCCGCCGATCAGACCGCGAGAGTTACCCGGCATCAGCGATGGCCGTCCTGCTTCCTCGCCAGCAGGACGGCGTTGGCCGGGCTCTGACGCCCATCGACGTCTTGGAAGGATGGGCGCCAGAGCCACCGGTGTCAGTAGATGATCAGGTACGGCTGCCGGTTGCTCTCCCGACTGTCGATGGCGACCAGTCGCCCAGCGGTCGTGTCGTCGGAGAGTCGAAGCGTCAGGGCTCCGTCGGCCAGGTTGGCGTTGACCGCGCCGGTGACGTCAACCGAGTACCAGCCGGGGCGATCCGCCCGGACGGTCCCGAGCACGCTTCCGCCCGCGCTGGACGGGCGGCCGTTCCAGCTCACGCCGCTCTCCGACCATGAGTCGTCGACCAGCGCCCGCACCGTCACCGGTACGGCGCCAACGCCCGGCGACACCGAACTGACATGGAAGTACAGCCGGGCGGAGACAGTCGCAGTGCCCGGATAGCCGCCGAGTCCGGCCTTCAGGTAGGCCATCCGGTCGCCGTCCGGACTCTGCGTGTCGGGGAGGTCGGCGATCTCCAACTCGCTCGCGGAGCCGTAGGCGGTGTCCGCGTACGCACCGGCGCGTACGAAGGTGTCGGCGACCACCGGCGTCGTGGTCTGCCACCTGGTCTCCACGTTCCGGGCCCGGTCGTGAGCGGATGCCCAGTAGTAGCCGGGTGCGGTGATCCGCAGTGGTTGGAAGCCCACCTCACCGGCCCGGAAGCCGATCGTCTCCGAGACGCCCGACGCCTGGCCCTCCGAGTTCGCGTTCATCGTCAGGTACCGGCCCGCCATCTTGGTGAACCGGCCGTGTACGGCCGCCGCCACCGGCTCCCCGGTGACCAGATCGGTCACCCGGAGCCGCACGGTCGCCGGACCGCCCGCGGCGGTCACCGTCAGCTCGGAGACGATCAGTGGCCGCAGGTGGGTACCGGCGGTGGTGGCGGAGACAGCCGGCGAGACCGGCCCGACGTTGCCGTGTACGTCCACGGCGGCGACCCGGTAGTGGTGGGTGGTGTCCGGCAGCAGGCCGGAGTCGGTGAAGGTCAGGCCGCGCGACTGCCCGGCGAGGTTCTTCGGGTCGGGCGTGAAGCCCGGATCGGTGGACCGGTAGATGTTGTAGTGCTCCACCTCGGTGTCGTCGAAGGCCCGGCCGTAGACGAGATCGATGCTCTGGTGGTCGAAGGCGTTCGCCGTCGGCGGCGAGCTCACCACGCCGGGCGGGCCGGTGTCGGCCGGCAGCGGCGCGTACACGGCGTTGGGTCCCCACACCGACGGGAGCCAGCGGATGGAGTCGTAGTGGTGCATAGCGATGCCGCCGAATGCCGGACTGCCGGCGAAAGCGTCGTACACCTTCCGCAGTTCGCGCTCGGCGACGGCGCGCCCCTCCTCGCGGAAGGTGATGGTCTCCGGGTCGCCGCTCCAGGCGATGTCCAGCGTTTCCACCCCGATCACCACCGAGTTCGGCTTGCCGATCGCCTCGGCGTACGCGATCTCGGACTGGGCCTGGGCGATGATGCCGACCGACCCCTCCGCGGTGTCCCGGTAGTCCATGATCGAGATGTAGTCGCTCATGTCCTGGATGTGTTCGCTGAGCGGTTTGGTGGCGCCCTTCCAGGTGATGCCGGTGCAGCACGGGTTGACGTCCAGCCAGCGCGGGATCGCCGGGCCGAACGCCATTGGCGAACCCGCCGCGTTCCTGCGCTGGATCAGCTTCTCCAGAATCTCGAGCCACTGCAGTTGCAGCGCCGGCTTCTCGGCCGCGAACCCGGGATAGATGTAGGGCTCGATGTCCACGTTGACCCCGTCGAACCGCTCCGCCGGCCGTGAGGCGAGGTTGTAGTTGAGGATCTTCTCCATCTCCCGGACCGCGCGGGGGTGGTAACGCTCCAGCCCGCCGAGGAACGGCGGTTGGGTCCCGCCCGCGATCGTGGCGTACACCGTGAAGCCCTGCGCGTGGGCCCAGCTCACGAAGTCCCGCACCTCGGCACGCTTGTCGTAGAGCATGTCCAGGTCGCCGTACCGGTCCACGCCGACATAGAGCGTGGTGATCAGCCGCGAGCCGAAGGTGTCGGCGTCGCGCGCCGTCGTCGCGAGCAGTCGGCGGGATCCGGGGTTCAGGATCAGGCCGTACGACGCCCGCTCCCAGATCCACATCGCCCGGTCCTGCGGGCCGATCCGTACCGGCTCGGCAGCGCCCGCGCCGACCGCGACGTAGACGGTCGGGCTGTACCCGGTGTTGCCGTACGCGTCGACCGCTCTGGCCTCGATGCTCACCATGGCGTCACCGAATTCGCGGGGATCCCACAGATGGGTGTAGGTGCCCTTCTCCCCGAGCGCCCGCAGCCAGGCTCCGCCGTTGACGCGTACCGACACCTCACGCACGGTGTTGTGCGCGGCGACCGAGACGCGGACCGGTGTCGGCTGCCGCACCGTACCGCCGTCATCGGGACTGGTCACCGTCACGACCGGGACGTTGGCGGCCGGGTTGTCCACCCGCAGGGTGACGAACGGGGACCAGACACCGTAACGGTTGTCGGTTCGCTTGGCGCGCACCGCGACCTCGATCTCACCGTCCACGCCGGTCGTGTCCAGGTCGTAGTACCAGGTGCCGGTGTCGTCGCCGTCCGGGTCCACGGTGTGTACGCGGGGAGTGCTGCGGCCGTCGAGCACGACGGTCAGTTCGTACGCGTCGGTGTAGCTGCCCGACAGGCGGACGGTCCCGGCCGGCACCGCGTCACCGCTGGTGTGCGAATCGATGGTGACCGAGGGCGCGGCGGCGGAGGCGGGCTGCCCAGGCGGCAGCAGCAGAGCGGCCAGCACGGCGGCAGACAGCGTCAGCCGCGAGCGCCAGGACTTGCTTCGGATCAGGGACACGGGGGTGCTCCTCTCGGGGGGTTCAGGAGATGAGGAGGTACGGCTCGGTGCCCGCGCCGTACTCGCGGGAATCGATGACCACCAGCCGGTCGGCGACCGAGTCGTCGGCGAGTCGGAAGGTGATCTGGCCGTCGTTGAGATTGCTGTTCACGGCACTGGTGACGTCGATCGCGTACCACCCGGGTGTCGTCACCTGCGGGGTGCCCAGCAGGGTCGCTCCCGCGGTGGGCCGGTTGTTCCACGTGATCGTCGAATCCGACCAACTGTCGGCGGTGAGCACGCGGACGGCGATCGGGACCGGACCACCGTCCAACCGAACGCGGCGAACGCCGGATCCGCGGGACCGGCGTAGCTGAAGTCGTCGAAGAACTCTGGGGCACCGCGGCGGTGCGCGCCGGCGCGTGCACCCTGGACGGTGTCACCGCCAGCGGGACCGACGCCACCGCCAGCGCGGCGGCCAGGACGGCGTGGGGGACTTTCATGGCTCCTCCTGCTATGTGTCGAGCCAGCGGTCCAGGTGCGCGGCGACGAACGCGTCGTCCTGCAGGTCGGGGTACGCCCGGATCACTCGGTCGAGCTCCGCCGCCTGCCCGGGCGAGAGCCGCTCCTGCTCGTCGAGCAGCCGTACGTTGTCCAGCAGGCCCTGGCGCCACAGCACCTCGTGGATTCCGGCGACGCAGCCGGCGAAGCCATTGGCGACGTCGAAGACGGCCGCGTTGGCGTCGGTCAACCTCGCGGCCGTCGTGAGCAGCTCCTCGTCGAGCTGTCCGGTCCGTGCCGCCTCGCGGGCCCGCTCGAACAGTTCCACGGCGCGGCGGGTCCACACGGCGTACTGGCCGAGCAGCCCGCCTACGATCCGCTTGCTGACCTGGCCGCCGTTCACCGGGAAGCGGTACGTGGTGAGCAGGTCGACGATGATGTTGTCGTCGTTGCCGGTGTAGAGCGCGATCTCCGCCGCCCGTGTGGACTCGCAGACCGCCCGGACCACGTCGAGGGTGCGGTACCGGTCGAACGGCGCGATCTTGATCGCCGCCAGGCAGGGCAGTTCGGCGAGCCGGGCCCAGAAGTCGAACCCGAGCGTCCGACCGCCGACCGCGGGCTGGAGGTAGAAGCCGAACACCGGGAGCACCTCGCCGACCGCCGCGATGTGCGCGATGAGCTCGTCGTCCGTCAGCTCCGCCAACCCGCGCAGGATCACCATGGCGAGGTGGTAGCCGAGGTCGGCGGCGAGCTTGGCCTCGGCGACCGCCTGGTCGGTGGTGCCGGAGACTCCGGCGACCAGCACCACCGGCCGGTCGCGCGGCGCCTCCCGCACCGTGTCGACGGCGATCCGTAACACCGGTTCGAGCAGCCCGGCATCCCGGATCGCGAACTGGGTGGTGTGCACCCCGACCGCCAGGCCGCCCGCCCCGGCGTCCAGGTAGTACCGGCTCAGTGCACGCTGTCGGCGCTCGTCGAGCCGCCCGGTGGCGTCGAGCGCGAGCGGGTGAGCCGGGATCACGACGCCCTCGCGCAGCGCGGCGCCGACATCCAACGGTAGTGCTGCCGACATCAGAAACGCCCCTCTCGCTCCTGAAAGTGGGTGTCCTTGCCGTGGGTTTCGCCGCCGCCGAGCACCCATTCGGCGGTCCACTCGATCAGCGTGCGCAGCGGCACGGCGGGGTAGCCGAACAGCTCGTTCGCCCGCGCGGCGTTGGAGAGCAGCGCGGTGGGCTCCGCTGCCCCGGTGAATGTCGCGGGCACCCCGAACAGGCGATGGCGGCGGCGGTGCTGCTGCTGTCCCTGCCGTTCGCGCTGCTCACCGCCGCCGCTCACCACCGGCACCAGGGGATAGACGTTGCCGGTGGAGAAGGCGACGATCCGCGAGTCGCGGAACCGTTCGGCGACCCGCCCGGGAAGGTAGGTGTTGAGGGCCCAGGTCTGGTGCTCGGCGCCGTCGGTGCCGAACTTCCGGCCGGCTGGGCATCGGTCGGTGCCTCCTTGAGGGATGGCTGTGGCTCGGTGCGGGGCGACGGGATGGCGTCGAGCGGCCGGTACGTCGCGCCCGCCGCGGCGAGGCGGGGCAGGTGCGCCGTGACCCGGTCGCGGAAGCTGGCGAAGGAGTGCCGGGACCCGGTCGACCAGACGGTCTCGCTGAACGCGCAGAGGCGGGGAAACGCCATGCGCTCCACGTCCTCCGGCCGCGGCATGTACTCGGTCCACAGTTGGCACTGGGCGCCGAGCGCCCCGACGGGCTGGTCGGCGTCGAACTCGTACACCCGATCCAGCGGCGTGTGTCCGCCGATCGCGAGGGGTTCGATGTCCCGGTCCTGGCTCTGGTAGTAGTCGAGGTAGAGGTGCTCGTGTGAGGCGAGCACCACGTCGTGGCCGTCCTGGTGGGCCGCCATGGCCGCGCCGTCGCCCCGCCACGGCATCGCGATCGCGTTCGGCACCCGCAGCGCGGTTTCGGTGTCGTACCAGAAGACGGGGCGGCGGCCGCGGTCGGTGACGAAGCTGGCGAGCTCTCCCACGTACCAGCCGAGCAGGGCTCGCTCGTCGGGCAGTCCCAGCTCGGCCAGGCGTGCCGTGACGGCCGGGTTGGCCCGCCACTGCCCGGTGGGGCACTCGTCGCCGCCGAGGTGCAGGTACTTCCCGGGGAAGAGCGCCATCACCTCGTCGAGCACGTCGCGGTAGAACCCGAGCGTCGTCTCGGAGACGGCGAGCACGTGCTCGCTGATTCCCCAGTCGGTCCAGACGTCGAGCTGCCTGCCGGTGTTGCCGAGCTGCGGGTACGCCGCTATCGCCGCCTGTGAGTGGCCAGGGCTGTCGATCTCGGGCACGACGGTGACGAACCGTGTCGCGGCGTACGTCACGATCTCCCGGATGTCCTGCCGCGTGTAGTAGCCGCCGTGCCGCACCCCGTCGTACCGGCGGGGGGTCTGGCGGGCGTGTCCGACCAGGGTCTCGGCGCGCCACGCCCCGATCTCGGTCAACCGCGGGTAGCGCGGGATCTCCAGCCGCCAGCCCTGGTCGTCGGTGAGGTGCAGGTGCAGCACGTTGAGCTTGTGCAGCGCGAGCAGGTCGATGAAGCGCAGCACGAACTCCTTGGGCATGAAGTGCCGCGCCACGTCGAGCATCACGCCGCGCCAGCCGAACCGGGGGGCGTCGGCCACCTCGAGGTACGGAAGGCTGACGGTCCGGCCGGACGCGCCGTCCGGCAGCAGCTGGCGCAGCGTCTGGGCGCCGTAGAACACCCCGGCAGGCGCGCCTCCGGTGATCTCCACACCGCGCTCGTCGACGGTGAGCCGGTAGCCCTCCGGTGCCAGGCGATCGTCGAGGGCCAGGCGCACCGGGGCGTCGGACAGCACGGCGCGGGTGAACCCGGGCACCTCCGCGAGCCAGTCGGCGACCCCCTCGGCCTCGGGCACGGCCACGACCGGCACCGGCCCGGCGACATGCAGCGCACCGGAGTGCCGGCGAATCGCCGCGGGATACGGGATCAACGAGGTCATCACGCCGCCCGGTGCGCAGCGAGTACCGCCCGGAACGCGCCGAGCGCGTCGGCCAGCGGCGGCGCCTCGGGGAACCAGGCCCGTTCCCACTCCAGGGACAGCCAGGCCCGGTAGTCGAGGCGGTCCAGCTCGCTGAGGATCTGGCCCAGCGGGACCGCGCCGTGCCCCGGCAGCACCGGAGCCAGGTCGTCGGTCGCCCGGACGTCCTTGAGCTGTACGTGTCGCAGCCACGGCGCCAGCGCGTCGGCCGCCTCACGGGCGCTCTCCCCCACCCGCCACGGGTTCACCGCGTCCCACAGGGCGGCCACCACGGGCGAGTCGACCTCGGCGAGCACCGCCGCGACGGCGCGTGCCGAGCAGAACACGTCGTGGGTCTCCAGCAGGATCGTCACCGGCCCGCCCTCGATCCTCCGGGCCACCTCGCCGAGCCGCTGCACCGCCACCGGATGCGGGTCGGCCTGGCCGTCCCGGCCGCCGAAGACCCGCACGTAGCGGGCGCCCAGGTGCTCGGCGATCTCGACGTGGTGCAGCAGGTCGGTGACCGGGTCACCGTCCGGTGCTGCGATACGCACGTACGAGGCGACGCAGATCGGCTCGACACCCGCGTCCGCGAACCGCTTCCCGGTCTCTCGCAGCGTGCCGGCCGGGGTGTCGGGCGCGACCGGCTCACCCTCGGCGCAGCGAAGCTCCACGCCGTGGCAGCCGGTACGCCGGGCCAGCTCCAGCACCGATTCGACCGCCTCGGCCGAGCAGCCGAGGGTGCTGAACGCGAGTCGGCCCGCTGCCCACGCCGGTACCGTGTCGACGCCGCTCACGCCGCCACCTCGCTCCGCTCCGCGGCGGCGCGAGGCGCCACGCTGCTGAGCCGAATGGCTCGCTCGCTCCGCTCGCTCACGCCGCCACCTCCACGGTCAGACCGGGGATCCGCACGATGTCGGCACGCTCGGCCGACTCGTACAGCGCGAGCGCGGTGGCCACGACCGACTGCCCGTACGCCGCGTCGACCGCCGGCACCCGCCCGTCGCGGCAGCTCGCGACGAAGTCCGCCAACTGCTCCCGGAACGCCGCCACGATGTCGTCCTGCTCGGGCGTGACCACCTGCACCGCGTCGTCCCCCTGGTACGTCCACAGCCCGTCGCGCCGGGACAACCGCAGCGCGCCGTGCTCGCACACCACCTCGGTCTCGTCCTGAAACGGCAGGCCGGTCCCGGTGACCGAGAGCATGACTCGTACCCCGTTCGCCAGTTCCAGCAGGCCGACCGACTCGGTTTCGACCTCGACGCCCGGCTGGTGCCAGACGTACCCGTGCACGCTGACGGCGGGTGCGTCGCCAAGCCAGTGAGCCTTGTCGATACTGTGTGTGCCGACGTTCATCACGATGCCGCCGCCGGCGAGCGTCGGGTCGAAGAACCAGTCCGGCCGGGAACCCCGCTCGTACCGCGCGGTACGCCGCTCGGTGATCACTACGGGCCGGCCGAGGCTTCCCGACCGCAGGGTCCGCCACGCCTCGCGGACCGTCGGCAGGAAGTGCAGCACGTGGCCCACGGCAAGGCGCACCCTGTGGGTCGTGCAGGCGTCGATCATCCGCTGGGTGTCCTCGACGCTGGTGGCCATCGGCTTCTCCACCAGGACGTGCAGTCCGGCCGCGGCGGCGTCCACGGTGATCGGTGCGTGCAGCGTGTGCGGCGCGGTGATCAGCACTCCGTCCAGCTCGCCGGCGGCGAACATCGCGGCGTGGTCGGCATACGCGCGGGCGCCGAACCGGGCCGCGAGCTGCTCGGCGGCCGGCAGCCGTACGTCGCAGACCGCGGCGACCTCGACCTCGGGCAGGCCGGCGGCCGCGTCGAGGTGCAGGGCGGCGACGCTACCCGCCCCGATCACGCCGACGCGGAATGGTCGATTCCCCCATGTTTCGGTCACTGCACGTTCCTTTCGATCAGGACAGGTGTGTCGGTAGGGCGAGGGTGGTCAGGGGCGCTCGGGCGGCCCCTCCCCACGCTCGTGGTGGCGGGGCGGCAGGCGAGCGCTGATCAGCCCTTGAGACCGCTGGCCATCGCGCCGCGAACGAAGTAGCGCTGGGCGAGCAGGAACAACAGCAGCATGGGCAGGAGCGACATCAGCGCGGCGGCGGTGACGAGCTGGTCGTTGCCCATGAACTGGCCCTGCAGGCTCATCACCCCGATGGGCAGGGTGTAGTTCTCCGGCGAGGTGAGGTAGATCGTGGGCTCGAGCACGGCGCCCCAGGACGCCATGAAGGTGAAGACGCCGAGTGTCGCGAGTGCCGGCTTGGCGAGCGGCATGTGGACCCGCCAGAACACCTGCCACGGGTTGGCTCCGTCGAGCGCCGCCGCCTCCTCGAAGTCGCGGGGGATCGCGAGGAACGTCTGGCGCATCAGGAAGATCCCGAACGGCGTCGCCAGCCAGTACGGCACCACCAGCGGCAGCATGGTGTCGAGCCAACCGAGGTGCTTGTACAGGATGAAGTTGGGGATGATCGTCACGACGGTGGGCAGCATCAGGGTGCCGAGTGCCGCGGCGAGCAGCACATCCTTGCCCGGCAGTTTCATCCGGGCCAGCGCGTGGCCCACCATCGCGCTGGTGACCACGTTGCCGACCACCGAAAGGCTCGCGATGAGGAAGCTGTTCCAGGCGTACAGGCCGAAGGGGGCACGTTCCCAAACCTGCGTGTAGTTGGACCACTCCGGCGGGTCCGGGATCCAGATCGGCGGCACCGCGACGTACTGCGCGAAGCTCTTCAGCGAGTTGGCCACGGAGGCGACGAACGGAACGACCATGATCGCCGCACCGAGGCCGACGAACAGGTACGCGGCCGGATGTCCACGTCGATCTTGGCGGCGCCGGACCCGGCCGCGCTGACCGGTCTCAGGCATAGTGCACCCACTTCTTCTGCAGGCGGAGCTGGACCAGCGTCAGGAGGAAGATCAGCGCGAACAGCACCCACGCGACTGCCGACGCGTAGCCCATGTTGAAGAACTCGAAGCCCTGCTGGTACATGAAGAGCACCGTCATCTCGCTCGCCCCGTTCGGCTGGCCGGCCGGTTGGCCCCGCATCGGTCCGGTCATCACGTAGACCTGTTCGAAGGCCTGCAGGGTGGTGATCGTCGAGAGGACCAGGACGAGGAACGTCGTCCCCGATATCCCGGGGAGGGTGACGCGGCGGAACCGTTGCCAGGCCGATGCGCCGTCGATCTTGGCGGCCTCGTACAGCTCCTCCGGGATGTTCTGCAGCCCGGCGAGGAAGAGCACCATCATGTAGCCGACGCCCTTCCAGACCGCGACCAGGGCGAGCGTCGGGATGACGAGCACCGGACTCTGCAGCCAGGTCGCCTGGGGCAGGCCGAGCCACCCCAGTACGGTGTTGGCCATCCCGAACTGCGGGTTGAAGACCGCGTCGGCGACGTACGCCACGACGACCCACGACGAGATGACCGGCACGAAGTACGCACTGCGCAGTAGCGAGATCCATCGCAGGCGTTGGTTCAGCGCAACCGCGAGCAGCAGCGCGAGGATCGTCTGGGTGGGTACGAACAACACCGCGAAGTAGGCGGTGTTGAGCAGGCTCCGCCAGAACGCCTCGTCACCGAGCAGGCGGCGGAAGTTGTCCAGCCCGACCCACCTCGGTGGGGAGAGCGTGTCGTAGTCGGTAAGGCTGAAGTAGAGCAGGGCGAGTACGGGCCACGCGGTCAGCACCACCAGGTGCGCCAGGTACGGGAAGGCGAACACGCTCGCCCATGCCCGCTGACCGAAGCCCGGCCGTTCAACCCCGGTTCTCCTTCCGTCCCGGGGGGAAGGGCGACGCCCCCGTTCCACCCGGTCCTCGATGGTCGTCACAGCGCCACCTCCTCCCTCCGTCTGGCGGGGCTGACTCACTTTTTCGCGTAGAAGCGGTCGATGATCTGTTGTGCCTCCCGTTGCGCCTCGGTCAGCGCGTCACCGACGGGCCTCTCCTTGGCGAGCGCCCGGTCGACCTGGTTCGCCACGGCCGTGGTGTACTCGGTCCACACCGGGTTGAGGCCGAGGTCGTCGGCGTCGGCGAGGGCGTCGAGGAATGCCTGCCGGTCGGCCGGCGGGGTACCCGGCCTCAGGAACACGTCGGACGCGGCCACCTTCTTGTTGATCGGGATCGCCTCGCCGATCCCGGCCCAGGTGGTCTGTGGTTTCTCGGAGGCAAAGTACGTGATCCACTTCCAGGCGGCCTCGGCCTTCCGCTGGTTCGCGGCCTTGTTGATCACCCAGGAGTTCGCGATCGCCACGTGGCCGCGGCCCGCCGGGCCCTTCGGCATCGGTGCCACGCCGAGGTCGATCTTCGCCGCGTTCGCCGGGATGGTGCGGGCGTAGATGCCGAACTGCATCGCCACCCGGTTGCTGGCGAACATCGTGTGCGGGCTGCCCAGCGCCTTGGTCGTGACCACGTCGGGGCCGGCATTTTCCGTGTACATCGCGTTCAGCATCCAGTCCAGCGCCGCGCGGCTCTGCGGGCTGTCGACGACGACCTTCCGCCCCCCGTCGGCGACGACGTCCCCACCGAACGCCTTGACCATCGGCCACCAACTCTCGGTGAAGCCGGGCGAGTAGACGCGCATCCCCCACACGTCGGGCTTGCCGTCACCGTTGGTGTCCCGGGTCAGCTTCTTCGCGGCCGCGGTGAGGTCGTCGTACGTCCAGTCCCCGGTCGGCTCGGCGACGCCCGCGTCGGCGAACATCTTCTTGTTGTAGAAGAGCACCGGGGTCTGCGCGCCCTGCGGGAAGCCGTAGATGTGGCCGTCGGAGTCGCGGTTGAGGTCCACGCCGTAGTAGTCGTCGGTGTTGACGGTCTTCACGAAGTCGCTGAGGTCACGCAGGCTGTTGCGGCCGGCGTACTCCTGCACCAGCACCCCGTCGGAGAGCCACACGTCAGGCCCCTTGCCGCCGGCGAGTTGGGTGCGCAGCCGCTTGAAGAAGTCCGTGTACGGCGCCGATTCCAGCTCCAGCTTGATGCCGGAGTTCGCCTTCATGAACTCGTCGGCGAGCGAGCGCATCGTCTTGTCGGCCGGGCCGCCCGCTTCCGCGTAGTAGCCCAGCCTGATGGTCACCCGGCCGCCGCTCTCCTCGTCGCTCGCGCCGCAGCCGATCAATGTCGCGGCGAGCGCCGCGACGCCTGCCAGGGCGACGAGACGCCGGCCTGGCGAGAAGCGTTGCATCCTCATCGTGGATCTCCTTGTGTTGGTCGCCCGGCGCGCAGCGGTCTCGGGTCACCGCCTCGACGGTGCGCCTGCCCCTCGGCCGGTCACGGACTACCGGTCGCGGGCGGCGCCGCACGAGGCCCGGATCGCCAGCCGTGGTTGCAGTTGGGTCTGGTGCACGGGGGCCGAGGCGCCCTGCTCGATGCGTCGCAGCAGGACCTCGGCGGCGAGCTTGCCCACCTCGGTCTTCGGCGGGGAGATGGCGGTGAGCGGCACCTCGCCGAGGTCGGCGACCTCGTCGTCGTAGGCGATCACCGCCATCCGGTCCGGCACGGTCAGCCCGAGCCGGCGCGCGTGGGGCAGCAGTCCCGCGGCGTCCCGGTCGCCGAGGCAGAACACCGCGGTGATCTCGTTTTCCCTGCAAACCTGTGCGTACGCCGCGAGCTGGTCGGACGTCCATTCCTCACGTCGGACCGCGGCCGCTGGGAGACGAGGCAGGCCGAAGTCTGCGACCGCGCGGTCGAAGCCCTCCGCCACCATGTCGGCGGTCGCGGTCCGGATCCGGCCGAGGTGGCCGATCCGCTTGTGCCCCAGCTCGACGAAGTGCCGTACCGCGGCGTAGCCCCCGCCCAGATGGTTGGTGCAGACGTACGGCGTCGCGTCGTCCGGTGCGGGAGCCGGCGGCCGCCGTTCCACGAGCACGTACGGGACCGGTAGCCGGTGCAGTTGGTCGACGTACTGCTGGGGCTTCTCGATCAGGTGCAGGTTGGGCACGAGCAGCAGGCCGTCGACGTCTGCGGTGAGCAGTTGGTTGATCTGCTGCGCCTCCAGATCCGGGTCGTACTCGGAGCTGGAAAGGATGATCCGGACGCCGGCGGTGGTCATCACCCGCTCGATGCCCTCGATCACCCGTGGGTAGAAGTACGAGGTGGACGGTACGAGCACCCCGACGAAGCGGGCGCTACGCCCGGCCTGCGCTGGTATCGCCACCACGTAGGTGCCGGAGCCCTGGCGACGACGTACCAGCCCCTCGTCCACCAGCAGGTTGATCGCGCGGCGGACCGTGTTGATCCCCACCTCGTGGGTGTGGGCGAACTCCTGCTCGGTGGGCAGGCGTGCGTCGACCGACCACCGACCTTCGGCGATCTGTTGCCGAAGGTAGGCCGCCAGGGCTCGGAATTTCGTCCCGTGAGGGAATGAATCCAAACCATCAATGCCGGTCATGGCTGAGGATTCTTGAGCAGCAGACGAACCTCCGTCAATCCCTTCCGGCAAGAATTTTCCCTGCTTTACGCGGCTCGCCGGGCAGGTATGCTCCGGATTGCCATCGACTAGCGGGAATGAATTCATTCCCAAATAGATGCCACGGAAGGTGAGTACGGCATGCCGACTCTTGGGCCCGAGCGCACCGGGGCACTGAACGGTCTCGTCGTGGAGCGGGTGGAGACCTTCGTGGTCGAACTCCCGACGATCCGTTCGTTCGAGATCGCCGGAGGGACCGTCGCGACCGTCGGGCAGCCCAGCCGGCGGGTGCTGGTGAAGGTGACCGCGGACGGAGTCGTCGGCTGGGGCGAAGCCACCCCGACGCCGTCCTGGACCTACGAAACCACCGAGAGTATCGTCACCACCATCGATCGCTACCTCGCGCCCGCGGTCCTCGGCGCACCGGCGTGGAACCTCGACGCGGTCACGGCAACCTTCGACCGCGTCATCAACCGCGGCTTCACGATCGGTGCGCCGATCGCGAAGTCCGCGATCGACATCGCGCTGCACGACCTCGTCGGACGGGCGGTCGGCGTCCCGCTCGGAGTGCTCTGGGGGCAACGTCGCGTCGGACGGATCCCACTCGGCTGGATCATCTCCGCCAAGACCCCCGAGGCGGTCGCCGACAGCGTCACGGAGGGCCACGCCCTCGGCTACACGGCCTTCAAAGTCAAGATCGGGCTAGCCGAGATCGACCAGGACCTCGCGTTCGTCGAGGCGGTACGCCGAGCGGCACCGAAGGCGGCGATCTGGGTGGACGCCAACCAGGCGTACCAAGTCGACCAGGCACTACAGGTGGCCCGCCGGCTCGCCGAACTCGACGTCGCCGCGTTCGAGCAGCCGCTGCCGGCCAACCAGATCGCCGGGCTACAACGGCTGCGGGACCACTCCCCCGTGCCGGTCGCGCTCGACGAGAGCCTGCGCCACCCCAGCGACCTCGCCACCTTCGTACGCCTGAACGCGGTCGATGTCGCGATCGCCAAGGTGCAGCGCAGCGGGGGTCTCACCCTGTCCCGGCGGATGTGCGCCCTCGCCGAGGACAGCGGGGTTCGCCTGATGGGCTCCGGCCTCACCGACTCCGACCTCGGCTTCGCCGCCTCGCTGCACCTGTTCTCGGCGTTCGGCATCGACACGCCCGTCGACCTCAACGGCCGGCAGTTCATCGAGTCCGCCTACGTCGGCGGACACACGGTCGAGGTACGCGACGGGGAGGCCGCAGTACCCACCGGCCCCGGCCTGGGCGTTGACGTGGACGAAGCCGCGGTACGAGCCCTGGCCGTCGACGTGCTCCGCGCCGATCCGCGGGTTCACCGTCGCGGACGCCTTCGTCGGTGAGTCCGTCACGCGCACCGGGTCGACCACCGGCACCCACAGGGGTACCGTCACCGCGTTGAACGTTTCGGTCCGCTACGTCGGCAAGGGCGGCGGCACCGTCAGTGGCATGATCCAGACCACCGTCTGCGCCGAGCCGGGCGACTCCGGCGGCCCGCTCTACGACGGCACCAAGGCACTCGGCATCACCTCTGGCGGCAGCGGCGACTGCCGCTCGGGCGGCACCACCTTCTACCAGCCTGTACGCGAAGCAGCCAACGCGTACGGCGTGACCGTCTACTGATCCACCAGCGAGGCGAACGGAAGGGCTCCCGGCCACGGCCGGGAGCCTTCTCGCCGTCATCTGCCACGTCGGTCCCTCGGCCGAGCGGTGACCGCCACGGTGTCGCCGGGGCGCAGCAGTGTCGCGCCGCCGCGCAGGACCTGCTCAACCCGTCGGCCAGGCCGGCCAGGTCGCGGTAGGCAAGGTTGCCGCGGTCGGTGCCGTCGTTGCAGGCGTTGTCGAACTTCGCCACCACGTCGACGCCGGGACGGACCAAGGCGTGCACGGTAGGCCCGCACGGCGGTGAGGTGGCCACGAGCGCGACCTGCCCTACGAGGGCCGCCGGCAGCAGCGACTGCAAGCGGGTCGCGTCGCCACGGACCACCGACGCTTGTCCGACGGCGCCCTGGATATGGGCGTGGGTGATGTTGGCGTCGACGATCTGGCCTCGCGTCAGGATCGTGTTGATAGCAGCGGGTGCGGCCGCTTGTCAGCGCCATGAGAGCGCGGGCGACCTCGTAGCCCGCACACACGTGCTCTGCCGCTGCTGGTCGTTGCAATAGAAGATGGCTGACCGGCAACTGGTTCCTACATCGCCGCCCTGACGATTCTTCGTGGTCGGGTAATGGACTTGGAAGAAGAACTCGAGAAGCTCCCTGTAGGACGGTTTCTCGGGGTCGTAGGCGATCTCGAACGCCTCGGCATGCGAACCATGGTTCAGATAAGTCGCGTTCGGCACGTCCCCGCCGGCGGATCCGATTCTGGTGGCGAGCACGCCGGCGCGTTTCGCATGAGGTCCTGCATTCCCCAGAAACAGCCGTCAGCCAGGACCGCCTTCTCAGCCGTGTCGGTCATCGCTTCGCCCCGCCGTCCGGGTGCTCAAACACTTTGCGGTACTCGCCATAGCCTTCATGCTCGAGGTCGTCGCGCCGAATGAACCGAAGTGCGGCTGAGTTCATGCAGTAACGCAACCCGCCAGTCTCCACGGGACCATCGTCAAACACATGGCCAAGGTGGCTCTCCCCGTGTGCTGACCGGACCTCGGTGCGGACCACGCCGAGGCTCGAGTCCTGGACCTCGACCACGTTTCTCGGCTCGATCGGCATGGTAAAAGTCGGCCAGCCGGTACCGCTGTCGTACTTGTTAACGGAAGCGAACAGGGGTTCACCGGACACGACATCGACGTAGAGGCCCTGCTCCTTGTTGTCCCAATAGGCGTTGTCGAAGGCTGGCTCTGTCCCGCCTTCCTGAGTGACTCGGTACTGCTCCGCCGACAGCCGAGAAATTGCCTCGGGGTTCTTGCGATACTCGTGTGACACCGTTGTTCCTCTCGGATGGATCGTCGGCAAGAAACGGCCGGGTTCAGCTGGCCTCCACACGCGTCGCGAGGGCGTACCCCGTCCTGGGGCTGACTAACCACGATCTCGCCCGGCTTGGCGAATGGGTGTAGCTGTCCGGTCATCGCCGGCAGCGCGTCGGCCACCTCGTAGAGGTCCGCTTTGATGTAGGTGGTGGTGGACGATCCTGGGCTGTCGGTGCAGCTTGACGCGGTCTCGCTGGTTGCGGGTTCCGTCTCGGCCGCCGGGGTGCAGCGGACGCTCTCGGCGGTCTTCTCCAACTGCGGGGAGTCGGCCTTGACGGTGTAGACCTCCCAGGGCTCGTTGCCAGGGCCACGTACCCAGGCCTTGTCCTGGAGGGCGTAGCAGCTGCACGGCGAACCCGAGTCGGGTCGCTCCCGTCTTGTTGCGCAGCCACGTCACCCTCGTCGCCCACCAGCGTAAAGTGCTCGACCACCGCGTCCAGCCCGAGCTCGCCCGGCCGATGCGCGCAAGACGATCAAGCAGCATGACGTGGCCGCGTGGGCCTCGTCGTTCATGACGTCGCTCGCCCAGGTTCCGGCAGCCACGGGAAGTCGCTGAGGCCCGCGCGGACGTCCTAAGACGACGCGTCGCCGTGACGGTGGAGGTCACCGCCACGGCGACGCTCCGGCGTCAGTCGCGGATCGACTCGCTCAGCACCCGGCCCTGCGCGCCCAACGGCGGCTGGATGCCGAGCAGCGCGGCGATCGTCGGGGCGATGTCGACGTGGTGCGGGTCGACGGGGTGCAGACCGGGCAGGACGCCGGCGCCGGAGAGCACCAGCGGGATGTGCAGCTCGGTCGTGGCGCCGTGACGGCCGGCGACGCCGCCCGCCGGGTCGCCGCCGATCGACCAGCCGGACTCGGGCTCGATGACGAGCTCACCGAAGCGGGGGCTCATGTGCATCGCCTGCTGGGCGGCCTTGTCGAACACCTGGCTCACGTGCGGGGTCGCCTCGAGCGCGGCCTTGATCTTCGCGACCGCCTGCGGGTCGTTCTTCGCGGCGCCGACCAGATGCAGGCTGCCGATGCCGCCGACGACGATGACGGCGTCGGTGTCGGGCTTGGGCGTCTTGCCGGTCCCGAGGAGCTCGGCCTTGTAGCCGGCCTTGGCGATCGCGTCGATCACCTGCGTGCCGAAGCCCTTGGTGAACGTGGTCATGCCGTGGTCGCCGGTGATGACGAAGGTGGTGCGACCGAAGATGCCGGCGTCCTTGGTGGCCTGCACGATCCGGCCGATCTGGGCGTCGAGATCCGCCAGAGCGTCCGGGATCCGCTGGTCGTGGTCGCCACCCTCGTGGCCGATCGCGTCGAGCGCGTCGCAGTAGACCGCCATGAGGTCGGGGATCTTCGGGGCCGTGACCATGGTGGCGCCGCTCTTGACGGGCTCGCCCTTGATCACCTTCACGATGTCGTCGACGCGACGCGAGCAGTCACCGCCGGGCTGGGTGTAGATGCCCTCCGGGTCGCCGTACGCCGTCCCGTGGTTCTGCACGATGAACCACTGCGACGACATCACGGTGCCGCCCTGGGCGCGGACCGCCTCCGCGATGGTGGGCACCGCGAGATCGCGCTCCTGGCCGCGGGCGGTGTGCGACACCGGGTCGTAGACGTAGGCGGTGTTGAGGTGCCGCTCCGGCCAGGCGCCGGTCGCGATCGAGGACCATGACGGGTTGGTGATCGACTGCATGACGCCGGTCGACTCGGTGACGCTGCCACGCTTGACGAGCTGGTCGATGTTGGGCGTCGGCACCTCGCCCAGGTAGTCGTAGTCGAAGCCGTCGAGGCCGATGAAGATCACGTGGTCGGCCGCCGGCGCCGCCTGCGCCGGTAGGGAGTCCGGCACGGCGGCGTACGCCGGCAGCGGGGTGAGCAGAGGGAGGGCGAGGGCCGCGGTGAGGTGGCCCAGGGTGCGGAGAGTTCGGATCATGGAGTGCACTGAATCGGGTCGGGTTGGCGCCCCCGTGAGCCCAAGGTGGCGACGTCGTAAACGTGCAACGTGGTTTCGCGTCGTTCACACCTCGTCGCCCGGGAGCTTCGCCGGGCGCCCGGTCGGCAGGCCGCGGGCCTGCTTGGAGGCGGGCGCCGGCGGCACGCTCCGGCCGGAGCCGCCCAGCGGATCAAGGACGGTGCGATCCCGAGCAAGTCGCCGCCGACCTCGGCATCAGCCGCGCACACGGCGAAGGTCTCCTGGCGACGCAGCGCGGCCGGTATCGCTGCCCGGGCGTCGTCGGGTGGCGCGGAACGAAGCACGTGCAGTGCCGCGTCGAACCCGGTGAGCAGGCTGCCCACCGTAAAGAACACCGGCCACACCTGGCAAGACGACGGTCGGGACGGGCACCGGGTGTCAGGGTGTCCACCCCGCGGGGGAAGCCCATCCAGTTTCGCGTTCCGCTGGTCAGTTTCGGTCGGTTGCCGGGTCAGGGGGAAGCGAGGGTCTCGCCCTCGACCAGTTCGCACGGAAGCAGCCGTTGGTGGTCGCTGCTCCGGTCGTGCAGGATGTCGCTGAGTACCTCGATCGCCTGCCAGCCCATCTTCTTCCTGGGGATGCGGAAGCCGGTGAATTCGAGGTCGGTCTCGGCCGGTCGGGTGGGATCCCCGAGTGCCACCAGGGACAGGTCACCGGGCACGGACAGGCCTCGGGTCCGCGCCGCCTCGGTCATCGCGACGGCCTCGACCAGCTCCTCGCAGAAGACGGCGGTGACCCGGGTCGAGCGCAGTGCGTCGAGCAGTTCCGCCGGGGTTCGTCCGTCGACCGGTTCGTGGAGACCGTCGACTCCGGTCTCCCCGACCGCGGCGGTGAAGCCGGCCAGTCGGTCGACCGCGGACTCGGCGCCGGCACCATCGCCGACGTACGCCACCACCCGGTGCCCGAGGTCGACGGCGCGGTGGACGAGAGCGGCGGTGGCCTGGGCGTAGTCCGCGCCGACACAGGGCACCGGACCGCCCTCACCGGAGGGTAGATAGGCGTCGTCACGTCGACCGACGGACACGAAGGGCGTGTTCCCGGCGACCATCCGGGCCAGCTCGTCGCGGGGAATCTCCCGACCGAGCAGCACACAACCGTCGGCGAGTCGGATGCGGTTGTTGTCGTGGAAGATCCGCCGGCTGCCGCCGTTCACGGGGGCGCTGGTGAAAAGCAACAGGTCGCACCCGATGTTCTCCGCACACGCCTCGATGCCGGACAGGAACGGGTGGTAGAAGTTCGCGCTGGCGCTCGGGAACACCGACTCGTAGGTGAACACGCCCAGGATCTCGTTGTGCTGTTGGAGCAGCCGTCGGGCGAGCGGGTCGGCGACGTATCCCGTCTCGCGGATGACGCGCAGCACCCGTTCCCGGGTCTCCGGGGCGATCCGCCAGGCCGCCTCACAACGGTCGTTGAGCACGAGTGACACCGTCGTCTGGCTCACTCCGGCCATCCGCGCGATCTCGTGCTGCGTCAGCCTGCCCCGTACTGCGGACACGGTTATCGGCCACCTTCTGAAGCGTCGCGTATCGGCGGGGATTGTTGCGGAGGATGCTGCCCGGCCCGCAGAACCGGTGTCAAGGGCCGCCGGAGCAAGTAATACGTATTACGGGCTCCGGCGGTCTTGACCCGGAGTTCTTGTCGATCCAAGACTCAGCGCATCCCCCGGCAACGCAAGGAGCCGACATGCCTGATCACGCCCTCTCCCGCCGTGGCCTTCTCCGGGCAGCCGGCCTCGCCGGTCTTGCCGGCGCCGGCCTCGCCGCCCTCGGCCGCCCGGCCCATGCCCGGGCACAGACCCCACGGCTCGGCCGGATCGCCCTGGTGCCGCTCGACGACCGGCCCTACACCTGGTACGCCCCGCAACAGATCGCCACCGGCGCTGGCTACGACACCCTGCTGCCGCCACGGGAAGCTCTGGGGCGACATTTCACCCCGGGCGATGGACGCGCCGTCGGCCAGTGGCTCACCTCGTCAACGACGCGGGCGGACGCGCTGGTCGTCGCCCTACCGATGCTCGCCTACGGTGGACTGCTCAACTCCCGCAACAGCTCCGTACCCGAGACCGAGGTGTTCGCCCGGCTGGCGGCGGTGCGGGCCGTCCGACGGAGCCGCCCACACCGGCGGCTCTACGCCTTCGACACCATCATGCGGCTAACCCCTGAGGGGCCGTGGCGCAACGAGCTACGGGCCTGGGCGACGGTGAAGGACGAGGTCGACAACCTCGGAATGGTGGAAAAGCGCCCTCAACTCGACGCGCTGGAGTCCCAGATCCCGGCCGACGTGCGGAGCGACTATCTGGCCACCCGGGCACGCAACCACCGGGTCAACCTGACGATGATCGAATGGGCGGCCGAAGGAATCTTCGACTTCCTCGTGGTGGGCCAGGACGACGCCACCGGCCACGGCCTACACCGACCGGAGTCCCAGGCACTCGCCGCCCGCATCGCCCAGCTCGGCGTCGGCGATCGGGTGGTGATCTACCCAGGTGCCGACGTGGTAGCCGCCCTGCTCATAGCCAAGATCGCCATCAGGGACGCCGACGTGCAGCCCCGGGTGAGCGTGGAGTACTCCCGGGTGCCGGGAGAGGCCTGGACAGCGCCCTACCAGAACATCCCATACGCCCAGCTCATTCGGGGCTACGTCGACATCCTCGGCGGGACGGTCGTGGACCAGCCGGAACAGTCCGACCTCGTCCTGATGGCCAACACGGGTGGCAGTTCGGCATCGGTGGCACCGTTCGCCGACCGCCTCGTGGCCCACGTCCGGGCCGGCCGCCTCGTAGCCCTCGGCGACGACGCGATCGCCGGGCACTCCGACCGGCGGCTGCTGTCCCTGCTCAACGGCCGGATCCGGTACGTCGAGCTGGCCGGCTACTCGGGCTGGAACGTCGGGATCAGCCTCGCCCAGGCAATGTCCCGCTTGGCGCTGCAGCAACGATCGGCCCGCGGTGACCTGCCACCCGGCGCGCCGGCCACCGTCGGTGAGCCGGTCCTGGCCGCACGGCGGGCACTCCTGCACGACGCGGCGCGAGCCAGCATCGAACTGTCCATCTCGGAGCTGGTGCAGACCGATTCGTACCGCAACAACGTCCGCACCGCCACCACCGCCTACGCGATCTCGCTGGGCGAGCCGGACCCGCAGAACATCCGGACCTACTTCCCCGAGATCAACGCGTACGCGGTCGACAACACCGTCCCGTACGCCGAGAAACTGTTCGCCGACGAGTTCGCCGGGGCCACGCTCGCCCTCGGCAGTGATGGACGAGCGCCGGTGGCGGCCCGCGTGGAGCGGCTCGACGCCTGGCACATCCACCTGCCCTGGAACCGCACCGGCGAGATCGCCGCTGAGCCTCGGATCGTCCTGACCCCGGACCGGGGGCAACGGTGAGGGCGCGGGCGGCGGCGCTGCTGGCTGACCTACGGCGTGCATCCGTTCGTCGACGGAATCGGCCAGCCCACCACCCCGCCGGGCGGCTACGTGGACCAGATCTCCAGTTGGAGCAACCTCTACTCGACGATCTCCACCTGGAATCTCACGGCGATCGCGTTCATGCAGCGGTTGGAGACGGCCGTGGCGCCACCGGACAACCGGTACGCACAGTCAGCCGCCATCGCCCGGCAGTTCCTCAGCACGGGACCCCAACTCGGTGCGGACTGGTACACCTTCGACTTCGACTCCCCCACCACCAGCCAGAACCGGGTGGTCGCGCAGAGCGCGTACAGCGCGGACTGCCGTGACAACCGATGGCACCGCAAGTGCTCCTGCACCTACACCAACGGCCAGATCGCTGGCGGAACCCTGGGCACCGACATGGTCGAGTACGGGCTGGACGGGCTCTACGACCACGAGCGCCAGCTCAACGGCGCCAGTTCTGCGGCTGCCGCCGCGACAGGCCCCCGGTGACCGTGCCACCGAACTCCGATGACCTCGTCCACCACCCGACGAAAGTGAACCGATGCGTCGCAACAGACGACTGATACCCCACACCCTCAGCGTGATCACCACCACCGCGGTCACCCTCACCCTCGCGCTCGCCCTCCCGGGCACTCCGGCCACGGCCGCCAGGCCGCCGGCCAACCTGGGCCAGCTCGCCGTCGTGCCGCTGGACGACCGGCCGTTCACCGCGTACACGCCGGTCGCGGTCGCCGAGGCCGGCGGACACCAGGCGCTGACACCCCCGAAGGACCTGCTCGGCGAGTACTTCACCTACGGTCAGGCCGACGCGGTCGGCGCCTGGTGGCGCGAGGCCGCCGCCGACGCAGACGGCTCGGTGGTCGCGGCCCCGATGCTCGCCTACGGCGGCCTGGTCGCCTCCCGGACCTGCCAGACCAGCCTGGCCGACGCCCGGCGGCGGCTCGCCGTGCTGGACGAGGTGAAGCGGACGAACCCCGACAAGCCGCTGTACGCCTTCGACGTGATCATGCGCCTCACCATCGAGCCGACCAGCAGCTACCCGGGCATCCACTCCGGCCCGATCCGGCGCTGGGCGATCCTCATGGATCAGGTGGAGAACCTCGGACAAGAGGAACGCCGGGCCGAGTACGAGCAGGTCGCCAACGAGATCCCCGAAGAGATCAAGGCGGACTTCCTCTGTGCCCGGGCTCGGGACCACCAGATCAACCGCGACATGATCGAACGGGTCGCGAACGGCACCATCGACTACCTGATCCTCGGCCAGGACGACGCCACCGAGCACGGCCCGCACCGCCTGGAGAAGGCTGCCCTGGCCGCGCTCACGGCGAAGCTCGGGGTCCAGGACCGGGTCAGGATCTACCCGGGCGCGGACATCCTCGGCGCGCTGCTGGTGGCCAAGCACATCACCGAACGGCTCGGCGCCTCCCCGACGGTCGACGTCGAGTGGTCCCGGACCCCCGGTGACCAGTGGGTGGCCCCCTATCAGGACGTCCCCTACGCCACCCTGGTCGACGAATACGTGCGTACCCTCGGCGCCCGCCCCTCGGACAGCTCCGACGCCGACATCCTGCTGATGGCGAACACGGCCGGAGGCGGAAACCTGGAACCCTTTGCCGACCGGATCCACGACGCGGTGGCCCGGGGCCGGCTCGTCGCAGTCGGCGACGACGCGCTGGCCGGCAAGGTGGACAGCGAGCTACGTTCGCTGCTCGCCCCCCGGATCCGGTTCGGGGAACTGGCCGGTTGGTCCGGCTGGAACATCGGCCTGTCCATCTCCCAGTCGGTGGTCCGCGCAGCGCTGTTGCAGGCGAGCCGGACCGGACGCCTGCCGGGTTTCCCGGGCAAGTCGAAGGGAGCTCCCTTCCAGCAGGCGCGCCAGGCCATCCTCCTGGGTGCCGCCACCGCGCACGTCGAGCTGACGCTGCAGGAGCTGACCCACACCGATGTCTACCGCAACCAGGTGCTCAGCCAGGTCCAGGCGTACGCTCGGAACAACGGCGACGATCCGCAGTACATGACGAAGGTGTTCGAGGGCGCCAACCAGCTCGCGGTGCAGCAGACCAGGCAGCTGGCCAATCAGCTCTTCGCCGACGAGTTCGCCGGCACCCCGGTCCGAGCCGGCAACGACGGCCGGTACGAGGTCACCGCGGCCGTGCACCGGCTGGAGTCCTGGGAGATGACGCTGGCCTGGTCGCGCTACCAGGAGCTGGAAGCCTTCCCCACCCTCGCACTGAGCACGACCCTCACCGACCGCGGTTCGCTGCTCACCGTCTCGGCCCTGCCCCTGCGGACCACGGTGCGGCCGGAGTCGGACGTGGACGCCCGGGTCACCACGGTACTCCGTAACGACGTCGGCACACCCGTGACCGCACAGCTCAGCGCCGTTGTCCCTGACGGGTGGGTCGCCCCGGCCCCGGCGGAGGTGCGGCTCGCGCCGTTCGCGGTGGTGGAGGTTCCGTTGACCGTGGGAGTCCGACAACTCGCGGCCGAGCAGAGCGCCACCGTCACGGTCGACGCCCCGCACGGCATGCTGCCGGACGGACCCCGACAGTTCGCCGCGAGCGCCACCACGATCTTCGGTGCGGTGTGGCACAACGTGGCGCTGGCATCCGAGGGCGCCACGGCCACCGCGTCGGGCTGGTGGCGGCAGTACGTGCCGTCGCACGTGATCGACGGCAACGTGGTCAGCGCCGGTAGTCGCTGGATCACCGATCCGGGCGACAGCCACTGGCTACAGGTCGAGTTCGCCGATCCGGAGCTGATCGACACCGTGCGGCTGCACCAGTACGGCGGGTACGAGCTGACCGCCTACCGGATCTCTGGGCTCGTCGACGGTGCCTGGCAGTCGCTCAGCGAAGTCACCGGAAACACGACCAAGGTCACCACGCACACCTTCACTCCGGTCCGCGCAACTGCAATCCGCCTCGACGTGCTCGGCAGCCGGGACAGGCAGGCCAGGCTCTACGAGATCGAGGTGACCTGCCGGGACGCCTCCTGCGGCTGACCGTCAACCCCGCTGAACCCGCGGACCAGCGTGGCAGGATCGCCAGCGGGACCGGCGTCCCAAGACATCCCTACACCGCTGCCTCGCTGGCGAGCTCACGCCGGAACCGGCGTGCGCACCACCCCACCCGAGCTCGGATGGTCGCAGTGATGCCGATGGCACCGGGGATGACGAGTTGTCCGACGTGGATGTTCTGCGGTTTGCGGGCGTCGTGGAGCATCGCCCCGTAGGCGGACTCGCCGGCGAACGCGATCGAGGTGCCAGCGACGCTTCAGCCGGAAGGCGGTCCGGGGAAACCCACAGCGGCAACGCTGCAGGGCGCCCCGGACCGGCCTTACGGCTACCACCCGTTGTTCTGCTTCCTGGACAACCCCCCGAAAGCTGCTGTCCGAATGTTGCGCCGGGTCGGGCCGGGTCGAACGCCACCGCGGATCACATCACCGTCCTCGACGCCGCCCTCGCGCAGCTCCCGGCCGCCTGGCGCTACCTGCCCCACGACTTTCCGTCCTGGCAGACCGTCTACGGCTACTTCGCCGCCTGGACCGCCGACAGCATCTTCGCCCAGCTCAACCACGACCTCACCGGCCTCGCCCGCGCCAGGGCCGGACGCGCCACCCAGCCGTCGGCCTGCGTCATCGACACCCAGAGCGTGAAGACCTCCACCAACGCGCCGCTGGCCACGCAAGGCATCGATGCCGGCAAGAAGATCGCCGGACGCGAGCGCGGCATCGTCACCGATACCCTCGGCCTACTCCTCGCGGTCGTCGTCACCGCCGTCAGCGCCAGCGACAACACGATCGGCATCGAGTGACGGTTGGTCAGTCCGGCTGCTGGCGGGCGGCATAGGCCCGTACCTTGGCCCGGTTGCCGCACCTGGCCATGCTGCACCAGCGACGCCGGCCCCGCCGGTCGAGGAAGAGCCATCCGCAGTCGACGGCCGGGCAGGCGCGTACCTCGGTGCGGGCCGGGGTGCTGAGCAGGTCGGCGGCGGCCCGGGCACCGGCCAGCAGCGGCAGCAGCAGACCGACGTCGTCGGGCAGGGTCCAGTGGGCGAGTCCGTCCTGGTCCGACTCCAGCACCGCCACGGCGGCGGCTCGCTGCGCCTGCTCGGCGACGTGCCGGAAGGCCGCGGTGTCGCCCGGGTCGAGCAGGACATCGTGCAGCGCGGTGCGCAGCAGCCGGGTCGCCACCAGTACGTCGTGTGCGGCGGCCGGCTGGCGGCGGCCGTGTTCCCGGAGTCGACCGACGGTGGTCGGGGTGAGTAGCTGGACGTACCCGGTCCACACCGCCAGGCGGTCGAAGTCGCGAAGCCACTCCCGTTCCGGACTGGGTGGTGCCGCCCAGCCGGCCCAGGTGTTGCAGAGCTCCAGGGCGGGATGCCCGCCGACCGGGACGGGCATCGGATAGCCCTCGACGTTCACCCAGTGCATGTCGACAGTGTGCCTTGACTCGGCGCAGTTAACCAGTACTGTCGACCACACCGGTTAACTGACATTTACTGGTTAGGTGATGACATGCGCCTGGGAAAGACCGTCAGTCGGTCGCTGCTCGGAATGCTGATGGTGTCCACGGCCCTCGTGACCGCTCCCGCCGGCCCGGTGGTCGCTCAGGACAATGGATCCCAGGTGACCGTGTCCGGTTGGCGACGCTGGGACGGCAACCGCCCCGAGCCCTGGCGTCCGTCGATCCAGGAGGAATGGACCGGGCCGGCCGGCCGCTACTGCTCGTTCCCGATCCACGTCCGCGTCGTCTCCCAGGACGTACGGGTCCGGGTGCTCGCCCGGTATGCCACCGGTGCCGTTCGACGTGAGGAGTACGCCGGCCCGCTGACCGTGGACTTCGTCAACACCGACACCGGAGAAGCCGTACGCCGGGACGCGGGCGGCTCCGGGCTGCTCGAATACCGCCCGGACGGCGGGTGGCTGCGCTACACCATCGTCGGGCCAGCGGGGTTCGGCTTCCGGTTGGGAGACCGCCACCCGCGTGGCTACTACATCCTCGACGGGCTGCACGTCGTCTCGATCGATCCGGACGGCACCCGTCAGCTGACGCTGGGGATCGGCCGACAGGACAACATCTGCGTCGCTCTCGGTGACCCGACCGCCTGACCACGGCGACCCGGTGAAGGTGGTGGGTAGGGATGGCCGACGTGCAGCTCTCCGTACTCGGGCCACTGACCGCACACCGCGACGGGGCGGAAGTGGCGCTCGGTGGCCGCCGACAGCCCATGGTACTCGCCACGTTGCTGGCGGCCCGGGGTCGGATGCTGCCCGCCGAGCGGCTGCGGAACCTGGTCTGGAGCGACGGTGGGCGTACCGCCGGCCCGGCGACCCTGCACGGTTACGTCGCCGGACTGCGGCGGGCGCTCGAACCGGACCGACCACCGCGCTCACCGAGCACGGTGCTGCTCCGGGAAGGCCCCGGGTACGCCGTCCGGGTGCCGGCTGAGCAGGTCGACGCGGAACGGTTCACCGCGCTGGTCGCGCACGGCGTGACGATGCTGGAACGGGGGCGACCCGCTGCGGCCGTCACGACCCTGACCGGCGCGCTCGGGTTGTGGCGCGGCCCGGCGTACGCCGATCTGGCGGAGGCGTCGTTCGTGCTGCCGGAGATCGCCCGCCTCGACGGGTTGCGGGCCGCTGCCACTGAGTCACGGCTGACCGCCGCACTGGCGCTGGGCCGGCACGCCGAGGTGCTTGGTGAGCTGGAGGCGCTTGTGCTCGAACAGCCGTTGCGGGAGCGCGGCTGGGAGTTGCTGGCGATCGCGCTGTACCGGGCCGGTCGGCAGGGCGACGCGTTGACCGTGGTGCGCCGGGCCCGGACCCGGCTCGCCCGGGACCTCGGTGTCGACCCCGGGCCCGGACTGCTTCGCTTGGAAGCGGCGATCCTCGGTCAGGACACCTCCCTCGACCTTCCGGCCGGTCGGGCCGCACCGTTGGAGGTGCCTTACGGCAGCGGCCGGTCGTGGTGGGCGCCTCGCCGCACCGCCGAGGATCCCAGTGGGATCCCAGCGGACCGTGGCACGGTCGACCACACGACCATCCACTGTGAAGGGAGACACCGTGCGTGGGCTGCGACCGATGACCAACGCCGAACCGGAGTTCGAGGTCAACGTCAAGAACAACTACGTCGACTGCGTCGATCTGTCGAACGGACGTACCCGGCAGCGGCTTCCCCTGCCGGACGGAACCACATCCGCCGAGCCGGCCGGGACGCACCGGGACCGGTCACCGTCCCGATTGCCGGAGTCCCGGTGACCCGGACGGCCGCCGAGCCGACCGGGCTCACTCCGCAGTGGCGGGCCTGGACGGCCGAGAACCTGGCCCTCGGTGTGCCGGCCGGGGAGGTCCGGGAGGCACTGCTGGCGGCGGGGCTGTCCGGATCGACGGTCGACGAGGAACTGACCCGTATGCCCGACCACCCGTACTTCCAGGCCTGCCTGCGGCTGGCCCGGGAGTACGCCTGGCTGGAGTCGCTACTGGACTTCTACAGCGATCTCCGCTCGGCGCAGCTGGCCGGCGGGCTGGAGCGCCGGGCCGGCCTCTCCGCTGCCGAGTTTTTCGACCGGTACTACTTTGCCCACCGACCGGTGATCCTGGCCGGGGCGGTCGACGACTGGCCGGCCCGACAGCAGTGGTCGCCGACCAGCCTGCGGGACCGACTGGGTGAGGTCGAGGTCGAGGTGATGACCGGGCGGGACAGCAACCCGGAGCATGGCTGGCAGCACGACGCACACCGGACGCGAATGACGTTCGCCGACTACCTCACCATGGTCGAGACGGGTGGGGAGACCAACGACTACTACATGGTCGCGCGCAACGACAACTGGCAGCACGGTCTCAAACCGTTGACCCAGGACATCAAGCCGGTGCCCGGCATCATCGATCCGGCTCTGCTGCCGGAGGCGGTGACCCTGCTGCTGGGGCCGGCCGGCACGGTCACCGCACTGCACCACGACAACATGAACATCCTGCTGTGCCAGGTGATGGGCCGCAAACACGTCCGCCTCGTGCCGTCGTACCAGCGTCCCCGGGTGTATCCCCGAGGCGGAACGTACAGCCACGTCGACGCCGCGCGGCCCGACCTCGACCAGCACCCGTTGTACGGGCAGGCCACCGTCCTGGCAGGGGTGCTGGAGCCTGGCGACGCACTGTTCGTGCCGGCCGGATGGTGGCACTGGGTACGGGCACTGGACATCAGTGCCACGGTGAGCCTGCACCATTTCCAGGTGCCCTCGGGCAACCACTATCTGCACCCGCCCCTGGTGCGTACCGACCCCTGACGGAGGGGACGGATGGTGTCGGGGGCACCGGTACCGGCGCCCCCTACATCCACTAACCCTTGTCCTTCTCCGGTGGGGGATCCGGGATCTCGTCCGTGGTCAGGCCGGGTGGGCCGGTTGGTGGTGGGTCGCGTACGTCGGCGCTGTACCGCACGTTCGGCAGTTCGTCGGCGCGGTGCCAAGCCAGCGGTGAGGGCGGTGGCGGCCACCATCGTGACGATCAACAACCTCCGCATGCGTCACCTCCTCTCCTCGTTGCCGGGGCGGACACCGCCAGGGGGTGCCCAGCGGGCAGCATCCACCGGTCCACTGGGATCTGGCTGGGAGCGGAGCTGGGGAGAGGCGCCTCAGGAGTCGGCGCAGCCGGGGCAGAGCAATGCTCGAAACCTGTGGATGAGCGTCGGGAGGCGTACCCTCCCGGCGACGCTCCATGTCCAAGGAATCGAGTAGAGCCCGCGCGCC
>NZ_JBFAAF010000048.1:0-61339 GCF_040639595.1 Micromonospora sp. NPDC023814 | reverse complement strand
GTGGGGATACGCACCCGCCGGTCGTCGAGGGTGAACGTGCCGTGGTACCAGCGCACCGGCATCAACGCCCGCCGCCGCCTGGGAGAACGTGCCGACAGGTCGCCGGCCTGGCGGCGTTTCGCCGCCGCGAACCACGCGTCGGAGAACCGGCGCAACACCGACCGCGCCCCGGTCGAGTCCAACTCGGCGAACGTGCCCGGACCCGACGTCGCCAACTCGCGACACAACTCCTGGTAGCCCGCCAGGGGCGTGTCCTGTCGGCGGCGCCGCCACGTGTTGACCTCCAGCACGCATGCCCACACGTCACCGGCCGAACGCAACAACCCGAAACACCGCCGCCGCTGCCCCGAAGTCACCCGTAGCGCGACACGAGCGGTGCGATACACCACCCGCGGCGCAGCGGGATCCCGACGACGAGGCACAACCAGGACCCAACACCACCGGTACGACAATTTTTACCGCCGACGAACCCGGTGAACGTTTGTGGCCACCGCACTAGCCGGCTGCTCTACCACTGAGCTACCACGGATCTCCGCACGTCCCGGTCGGCTGGGCTCGAACCAGCGTCCACCCGGTTAAGAGCCGGGCGCTCTACCACTGAGCTACGACGGGCCGCCGACGATGTTCTCCGATCACTGCGGGCCCTGTCCACCGCGTTCCGGCAACGCGCTGGTCACGACGCCAGCGGGTACCTGGCGCTGTTCCCGGCCGGCCTTGGCCGGCTTGCCGGAGAACACGCCGTCGGAGCGCAGCACGGATGCCCAGACCGGGTCGGCGACCGACACGCCGTGCACCAGTTCCGGCGTCGGCCGGAACACGCCGATGTCGCCCACCGACCGCGGCCCCACCCAGCCTGATCTGGCGGGGTCGACACCGGCGTCCGCGCACGCCGCTTCCACGTCCCGGCGGGTGCAGGCTGCCGCCCCGTCGAGGACGTCCCAGGGCAGCGGCAGCCGCGTCCACACGCCCACGTCGGGGTGCGGTCCGCCGCCGGTGGAGCGGTGCCACGCGGCGAGGTCGGCGGCGATCAGCATCATCGCCTTGCCAGGGCAGGACACCTCCAGCAAGCCGATGCTGCCCGACGCTTCCAGCGTGTTGATCCAGGCCGCGCGGGCGGTGTTGTAGGCGCCGCACAGCAGATTCCACGTGGACGAGTCGTTGCCCCGACGGACGATCATGGTGGCGCGGTCGAACTCGCTGGCCGCCCACACCCGCTTGAGTAGACCCGCGACCTGCCGCATCGTCGCCCACCACCGGCCCAGCAGCTCACCCCGCCGCGCCTCGGACAGCCGCGCGAGCACCTCCGGGCTCGGCCAGACCTGCGCGACCATCCACCAGTCGGTGCCCGGACTGTCGACGCAGCGGCGGAACAGCAGATCAGCGATCTCGTCGTAGGGGTTCTCCCGGCCGGACAGGGTGAACTCCCGCCGCAGCTTGCGCTTTGCCGTGAGGTAGGCGACGAAGCATCCCGCCCAGGGGTCGGCGACGAACGCGTCCCGGTCGATGTCCGCCGCGAACCCGGCACGCGCGATCATCGTCAGCTGCCGCTTGCTCCACTCCGTCTCCAGCCGCCCTGCCTTCGCCGCCACCCGCTGGGTCACCCGGAAACGCCGGTTGTACTGCCGCTTCGAGATCTCGATCCCCGCCGAGGCCCGCGCCTCCCGGTTCAACCGGTCCCGCAGGAAGTCCAACCTCCGCGCATCGATGGCGCCGAGGGAGTCGCTGAGCTGGACGCTGAAGTCCAGCAGCGAGGCCGGGTCGTCCGCGTCGACATCGACACCAGGCAGTTCGAACAGCCGCAGTGCGGCGTCGACCTGTCGTCCGCCGCCAACGGGACGGGCGAAGTCGGCCGACATCGAACTCCAGCCGTTCCACCGGGACGCGGCCCGGGCCACCCGGCCCAACACCATCCGCTCGCGCGGTCCCAGCCGGCTGCCGACGGCCCGCCACACCAGAAGCGCGACCTCCTCCGGCCGGCGCCGCTCGTCCAGCGACCCGTGCAGCGCGGCCAGCGCTTCGTCAGCGGACATCTCGGCAACAGACATGGCCGCGATCCTGGCAGCGGCCGACACGTGCGGCAATCGCATTCGTACGACCGCCGAAGCTGGCGGAATCGGGGTGTCCCCGACCCGGCCGGCCCGCTACGCTGCGTGCATGACCAGCGCGACCGCTCAGTGCACCGGAACGTCGTATGACGTCCAGGTCGGTGCGGAGCGACGCCGGCGATCCGTCGCCCGCCCGCGCTGACCTGTTCCCGGCGACCGGCGGATCGAGCCGCCGGCCATCGCCGATCGTCCTCGGTCTGCCCGCATCTCCCCGTCCAACGGCCCGCGTGACAGCGCGGGTCCGAGCGAGATCGGCGTACCAATGGATCTTGAAAGGCTGCTCTCCGACCGGCTGGCACCGGCGTTCGCGACTGTGGCCGGCACCGCGGTCGACCCGACGGTGCGGCGTTCGCTGCGCGCGGACTTCCAGTCCGACGCGGCGCTGGCGCTGGCCCGGCGGCTCGGCCGCTCGCCGCGCGACCTCGCCGCCGAGGTGCTGGAGCACGCGGCGCTCGACGACGTCTGCGCGTCGGCGGAGGTCTCCGGGCCGGGCTTCCTCAACCTGACCGTGGCCGACCGGGCGCTGGCCGACCTGGTTTCCCGGCTGGCCGGCGACGACCGGCTCGGCGTGCCGCCGGCGGCGGCGCCGGAGACCGTGGTGGTCGACTACTCGGCGCCGAACGTGGCCAAGGAGATGCACGTCGGACACCTGCGGTCCACCGTCATCGGCGACGCGGCGGTACGGCTGCTGGGCTGGCTCGGGCACCGCGTGGTGCGGGTCAACCACCTGGGCGACTGGGGCACGCCGTTCGGGATGCTGATCGAGCACCTGACCGACCTCGGCGAGGTCGAGGCCGCGCACGGGTTGTCGGTGGGGGACCTGGACTCGTTCTACAAGGCGGCCCGGGCGAAGTTCGACGCCGACGAGGCGTTCCGCGAACGGTCCCGGCGGCGGGTGGTCGCGTTGCAGGGCGGCGACGAGTCGACCCGGCGCCTGTGGCGACTGCTGGTGGAGCAGTCGGAGCGGTACTTCCTGTCCGTGTACGACCTGCTCGACGTGACGCTGACCGAGAACGACTTCCGGGGCGAGAGCGCGTACAACGAGCTGCTCGCCGACGTCGTCGACGACCTGGACCGGCTGGGGCTGCTGGTGCCCAGTGGCGGGGCGGACTGCGCCTTTCCGTCCGGGTTCACCGGCCGGGACGGTGAGCCACTGCCGCTGATCGTGCGCAAGAGCGACGGCGGCTATGGCTACCCGGCCACCGACCTGGCCGCGCTGCGGCAGCGCACCGGGGAGCTGGCCGCGACCCGGTTGCTGTACGTCGTCGGGCTGCCCCAGCAGCAGCACTTCGCGATGGTCTTCGCCGTCGCCGGGGCGGCCGGTTGGCTGCGCCCGCCCGCCCGGGCCGAGCATCTCGGCTTCGGCTCGATCCTCGGCGCCGACGGGCGGATGCTGCGCAGCCGGACGGGCGAGTCGGTGAAGTTGGTCGGCCTGCTCGAAGAGGCGGTGGCTCGCGCCACCGACCTGGCCCGGGCCAAGAACCCCGACCTGGACGCCGCGGCCGCCGCCGAGATCGGCCGGGCCGTCGGCATCGGCGCGATCAAGTACGCCGACTTGTCCACCGACCGCAGGAGGGACTACGTCCTGGACTGGGAGCGGATGCTGTCGCTCGACGGCAACACCGCGCCCTACCTCCAGTACGCGCACTCCCGCATCCGGTCGGTGTTCCGGCGGGCCGGGACGGCCCCGCGGCCCGGCGCGCCAGTCGTGCTCGCCGAGCCGTCGGAGCGGGCGTTGGCGATCGAGCTGCTCGGCTTCGCTGGGGTCGTCGGCAAGGTGGAGCGGAGCCTGGAGTTCCACCACCTCGCCAGCCACCTGCACCGGCTCGCCACCGCGTTCAGCGCGTTCTACGAACGCTGCCCGGTGTTGCGCGCCCCCGACGAGCTGCGGCAGAGCCGGCTGCTGTTGGCCGACCTGACCGCCCGGACCCTGCGGCAGGGGCTGCACCTGCTCGGCATCCGAACCCTCGAACGGATGTGACCCCACGGCGTGGTCACGGACCAGCAGCGAGGTAGCGGGGGAGCGGGTGGCCACCGTAGGTTATGGGCTCCGGACAGTGAGGGGTGTGGATGCGGACCATCGACTGGCGGGACGGTCTGATCATCGCGATCGACCAGACCCGGCTGCCGCACGAGGTCAAGTTCCTGGAGATCGGGACCGTCGAGGAGTTGATCGCGGCGATCCGGTCGTTGGCGATCCGGGGCGCACCCGCGATCGGTGTCGCCGGGGCGCTCGGCGTGGCCCTCGCCGCCCGGCTGTATCCCGACGACCCGGCGGAGCTGCGACGGGCCGTCGACGCGATCCGGGCCGCCCGCCCCACCGCCGTGAACCTCGCCTGGGGCGTCGACCGGGTCCGCATCCGGCTCGAGGCCGAGGGCGCGGAGGCGGCCCTCGCCGAGGCCCTGACCGTGCTGGAGGAGGACGTCCGCTGCTGTCGTGCGCTCAGCGAGCGGGGTGCCCGCTGGCTGGTCGAGACGGTGGGGCCGCAGGTGGCGGTGCAGACCCACTGCAACGCCGGGGCCCTGGCCACCGTCGAGTGGGGCACCGCGCTGGGCGTGGTCCGTTCCCTCCAGGAGCACGGGGCGCTGACCCACGTGTACGCCTCGGAGACCCGCCCGCTGCTGCAGGGCGCGCGACTGACCGTCTGGGAGCTGGCCCAGATCGGCGCGCCGCACACCCTGGTGGTGGACTCGGCCGCCGCGTCGGTGCTGGCCCAGGGCCTGGTCGACGCGGTCGTGGTCGGCGCGGACCGGATCACCGCCAACGGCGACGTGATCAACAAGGTGGGCACCTACCCGCTGGCCCTGGCGGCGGCCCGCGCCGGGGTGCCGATGGTGGTCGCCGCCCCGGAGTCGACCGTCGACCTGGCCACCCCGACCGGCCGGGACGTCCACATCGAGGTACGCGCCCCCGAGGAGATCACCGCCCTCGGTGCGGCGGACCTGGCGCCGAAGGGCACCGGTACGCTCAACTACGCCTTCGACGTGACCCCGGCGGACCTGGTCACCGCCATCGTCACCGAGCGTCGGGTCATCCTGCCGGCCGCCGGCGGCCGCCCCGACGACCCCACCGCCCGGGCCTGACCAACCCCGACCCCTCCCGCGAGGAGCCGCCCCCCATGCTCGACCGCTGGTCCGCCGCCGACGCCCCGGACGCCTCCGATCCGATCGCGCGACTCGTGTACGCGTCCCGGCTGCTCGGTGCCGACACCGACCTGGTGCTGCACGGCGGGGGGAACACCTCGGTCAAGACGACGGTCGCCGACCTCACCGGGGAGCCGGTGGAGGTGCTCCACGTCAAGGGCAGCGGCTCCGACCTGGCGACCATGGACGCGTCCGGCTTCACCGCGCTGCGGCTGGACCGGCTGCGGGCGCTGCTGCGGCTGGAGCGGCTCGCCGACAGCGACATGATGAACGAGCTGCGCTGCGCCCGCCTCGACGCGACCGCGCCGGACCCGAGCGTCGAGACGCTGCTGCACGCGCTGCTGCCGTACCCGGCCGTGCTGCACAGCCACGCCGACGCGCTGCTCGCCCTGACCAACCAGCCGAAGGGTGACCGGCTGGTCGAGGAGGTCTACGGCGACAGCGTCGTCGTGGTCCCGTACGTCATGCCCGGTTTCGACCTGGCCCGGCTCTGCGCGGAGCTGTACCCGGCGCGCGCCCACGCCGGCACGGTCGGCGTGGTCCTGCTCAACCACGGGCTGTTCACCTTCGGCGCGGACGCCGAGGAGGCGTACCGCCGGCACATCGAGCTGGTCACCCTGGCGGAGGAACGGATGGCCCTGCCGCGGCCCCGGGTCGCGCCCGCCACGCCCCGTCCGGTCGACCGGCTGCGCCTGGCCCGGCTGCGTCACGAGGTCTCCACCGCGGCGGGCGCCCCGATGCTGCTCAGCCGCTACGAGGACCCGGCCGTGCGGGCGTTCCTCGACCGGCCCGACCTGGCGGCGGTCGCCACCCGCGGCCCGGTCACCCCGGACCACGTGCTGCGCACCAAGCGGATCCCGCTGGTCGGCACCGACGTGGCCGGTTACGCCGACGACTACCGCCGGTACGTCGAGCAGAATCGCTCCCGGGCCCGGACGGCGCTGACCACGCTCGACCCCGCGCCCCGGGTAATCCTCGATCCGGAGCTGGGGATGCTCACCGCCGGCCGCCGGGCGGCCGAGACCATGATGGCCCAAGACATCTACCGGCACACCGTCGACGTGATCGAGGCGGCCGAGGCCGTCGGCGGCTACCAGGCCCTGTCGGCGCAGGACATCTTCGACCTCGAGTACTGGGAGCTGGAGCAGGCGAAGCTGCGGCGGGGCGGCCCGGTGCCGGAGTTCGCCGGCGAGGTGGCCGTGGTGACCGGGGCTGCCTCGGGCATCGGCCGGGCCTGCGCCGAGGCGCTCCTGGCCCGGGGGGCGTGCGTGGTGGGCCTGGACCGGGACCCGTCGGTCGCCGCGTCGGACGGCCCGGCCCGGCTCGGCCTGACCGTCGACGTCACCGACTCCGCGGCCGTCGAAGCCGCCCTCGACACGGCGGTGGACCGGTTCGGCGGAGTCGACATCGTCGTCGCGGCCGCCGGGATCTTCCCGGCCAGCCGGGAGATCGCCGGGCTGGACCCGGCCGACTGGCAACGCACGATGGCGGTCAACGCGGAGTCGGTCGCGTACCTGTTCTCCCGGACCCACCCGCTGCTGGCGCTCGCGCCCCGGGGCGGGCGGGTCGTCGTGGTCGCCTCGCGCAACGCCCTGGCCCCCGGGCCCGGCGCCGTCGCCTACTCCGCATCGAAGGCGGCGGTGACGCAGGTGGCCCGGGTGGCGGCGCTGGAGTGGGCGACCGACGGCATCCGGGTGAACGTGCTGCATCCCGACGCGGTCTTCGACACCGGGCTGTGGAGTGCGGAGTTGCTGGAGGCTCGGGCCCGGCGCTACGGGTTGACCGTGGCGGAGTACACGCGCCGGAACCTGCTCCGTACGGAGATCACCAGCGCCCGGGTCGGCGACCTGGCCGCCACGCTCTGCGGGGAGACGTTCGCGGCCACCACGGGCGCGCAGATCACCGTGGACGGGGGGAACGAGCGGGTGATCTGAGGCGCTGACGCCTCGGCCCGCGGCGGCATCAGGTCCGCTCGGTGACCTGGCCTGCTCGGGCGCGGTGTGCGTGGCTTCGGTGCGGGCTCTGGTGACCGGGGTGTGACGAAGGTCCCGTCGAGCGGGAATCCGCCGTGCTGCCACAGATCGGGCCCCGACGTCGAGTTCGCCGAGAGCGTCTCGTTCGCGATGCTGACCGTGCGGGAGACCCTGGGCCCCACCGGGCGGGCGGTGTTCGTGCTGCGCGAGGTGTTCGAGCCGCCGTACGACGAGATCGCGGAGGCGGTCGGCAGGACGCCGGCGGCGGTGCGGCAGTTCGCACACCGCGCCCGGGAGCAGTGGCCGCGCGACCGGCCGCGGGTGCGGGTGAGCCGGGCCGGGCAGGAGGCCGTCGTGGAGGCGTTCGTGGCGACCGTGCGCGGTGGCGACGTGCAGGGCTGCTGGACGTGCTCGCGCCGGACGTCGTCCAACGAGGTCCGACCTCATCCGTTCGGATTACCTGGGATTGACTGTTCGGTGGCGGCGGCGTCATCCTTATGGCAGACTCCTGGCGGGTTGTTTGACACGTATGTGTCACGCGGCGAGGGGATTGAGAGGCGCGGGCGCCAGCCGGTGTAGGACGGCCGGAGCCCGCGCCTCTCTTCACCGGTTGGGCGCGGTCGGAGGGGTCGGGCCCTGTTCGGGCTCGCCGTACCGCTGGTGGCGTTCGACGCCCCAATGGATTCGCCGCCGCGAGCAGGCCCGCCTCGGCCGGGCCGGGACGTCGCCTCGAAGGCGGGTGTCGTCCGTTCGCGTGTCGGAGCGTGTCGATGCGTTCACTGTTGGCACAATCGGCGTCGTCGGGAAGAGCAGTCCCCGGAGGTGCGTGTGGTGCGGGTTCGCGGCCGATTCGCCCGGACGATGCTGCGTGGGGCGCTGGTGGTCGGTGGCGTCCTCGGAGCCTGGGGCGTGGCCGAGGCGGCAGCGGAAGAGCCTGCCTACGCTGTCGGATCGCCTCGCCTGTGTACGTTGGGCGACCTGCTGGACGGCGCCGGGGCCGTCGTGGACGGATCGCTGTCCTGCGCGGCTTCGTCGTCCGCCGACCGTGGATCCCCGGCCGTCGCCGGTGTGGGCGTCGGCCCGGCGGGGCCGGGGAAGCCGCGATGGGCGAGCTGGAGGCCGGGCACGACGTCGCAGACCGGCAGGATCGCGCCGCCGGCACACCCGGAGGTGGGGATCTCCGTACGGGTGCCCAGTGGTGTGCGGCTCGCGAAGGTGCGGGCACCAATGCGCCGGGCGGTGGACGCGATCCCGTCCGACGGAGTGGACTCAGTCGCCGAGGTGGCCGAACCGGTGACGCGTCGGGTCGTGGGCGATGCCCCGCCCGTCGTGCGGGAGGCCGCCGAGGCCGGCCTGCTGGAGCCGGTCGGCGCGGTCCTCCGTCCGGTGGTCGAGCCGGTCGGCGCCGTCGTTCGTCCGCTGGCCGAGCCGGTCGGCGCGGTCGTTCGTCCGGTGGTCGAGCCGGTCGTCGAGGCCCTGGCACCCGACCTGGCGCCGGTGATCGAGCTGACCCGGCCGATCATCGGCCCACCCGCTGCGCCCCCGCCTCCGGCCGGCGATCCGGCGGACGTCGGGCCTGCGCCGGCCGAAGACGTGCCGGCCGTCACGGCGCCCGCCACCGACGAGGGCCCGCTGCCCGTGCCGCCGATGAATCGCGGCGTCACGCCACGCATCCCGGGCAGCATGGCAACCACGTCACCCGCGACGCCGGGGGAGTCGACGTCCGCCGGTGCGCCGGGCGCCGGCGCAACCGAGGCGAACCACCCGATGCGGCAGTCCCCGCCGGCCCACACTCCCGGTGTCACGCCGGCCGCGTCCGGCAACTCGGCCGGCACCAGCTCCGCCGGCGGGTGGACCGCCGCCGTCGACACCTCGCTGGGTTCGTGGACCCCGGACCGGGAGTCCCAGGGCTGGTGCGCGACCAGCTGCGAGGAACTCGCGGACCGGCCGCGCCAGCCCGATACCCGACCCGCCTGAGCCCTCCCGCCCGGCCCTCGGACGCATCGTCGCCGTCACCAGCGGAAGTCATCGGAGGCGCAACAAACCTCAAGGGACGGCGTACGGGTAGCGGCTCGCATGTCGGCAACCCTTCGTGCAGTGGTGGTCGCTGTCGCGATGACGATCCGTACCGCTGGCGGCGCCGGCATCACCACGATCGCCTGGACGGTCCGCTGACGGGTCGCCGCTGTGGCCACCGGACTCGGGGCGGGCGAACGACCAGATGCCGTGCCCGCACGACGAGGGCCGTGGGCTCGCGTCCGGGCCGGGAGCGCTGCCCTGCCTCGACGCGGCGCCTCCCGTCCTGATCGAGCTGCCTGGACTCCCGGCGCCGTTGTCGGCCTGATCGACCAAGTCCATCTGCCCCGCGGCTACTTCGTCTGTCGAGCAGCCGTACCTGCGAAGAGGAGAAGCTGTGAAGGAAACCCTGCCGCTCGGACGTGCCCGGTGGTGCGACATCGGCGAGGTCGTGCACCTCGTCGCCGATGCCCTCGCCACCAGCGCCGTCGGGGCATGGCTCGTACCCGACGAGTGCCGTAGGCACGACGTGCTCCGCGCCGTCACCCGGATCTGGACCGAGCACGCGCTCCTCTTCGGCGAGGCATACCTCCTCGACGACCACTCCGCCGCCGCGGTCTGGTTCCACCGGTACGGCCGGATCCCGCCACCGACCGGATACGGCGAGCGGCTCGCCGTCGCCTGCGGCGACCACCTCGATCGTTTCCTCTGCCTCGACGGCGTCCTGGCCGCCCATCGGCCCACCGGCCCCCACAACCACCTGGCGTTCTTCGCTGCCACGCCGGACCGGCGAGGCGCCAACCGCGCCGGCGCCCTGCTCACCACGAGCCACGCCCGGATGGACCACGCCTCGCTGCCCGCCTACACCGAGGCGACCACCCTCAACGAGCGTGACCTCTACACCCGGCACGGCTATGTCGCCCATGAGCCCTTCACGCTCCCCGACGGGAGCACCGCCTACCCGATGTGGCGCAGCCCAGGAGCGGACAGGACGCCGTCACCGCTCACCCGACGCGGAGCTGTCGGCCGCTGACCCCTCCCCACGCACCGCCGTGCCTGTCCGCCTTCCGCTCGCCTGCACCTCAGGAGGGATCAATCCGGTGTCGACACCAACTACGACAGGATCGCTTGGAGTGGGGCGCTGAGGTGCCGGCAGACCAAATTTCTCGTACGCGCCGTCTGAACGACCTCCCGATCCGGGTGATCCTCGACGCCTCGGCGATCCTCGCGTTCGCCGAGGAGTCGATCGACGTGGGCGAGGTGATCGCCGAGGTGGCCGACGAGGGGTGCATGTTCGGGCTGCCGGTGGCGTGCCTTGCCGAGGCGTTTCGGCTGGCCGACGCGGACCGTCTCGACATGGTCGTCAACCACCCGGCCGCCGCGGTGCTGACGGTCGACCCCCTCAACTGGCGGGCGTGCGCCATGACTCACCTCATGCTGGGGCGCTTCGACGCCGCGAGCGCTCTGCTCGCCGCCGTCGACAACGAGTGCCACCTGCTCACCGGACAGCCCGGCCTGTACGCGGCTCTCGCCGACGGGGGGCCGATCATCCCGCTTCAGGTGAGAAGACGGCCAACTGGTTGGCAGCACGGCTCGCCCGACTGGAGCGAGTGCCAGGTGCCATTTCTCGAAGAATCGTGATGACCCATCCCACCGTCCCCGTGCTCGACCGCGGTGGCGGTGACGACGAGCGGGGCGCGCCGAGCCCATGGTCGACACCGTCGACGCCCGCGCGACGGGGTCGGTCGGACGCAGCACCGGGCTCGCGGCCTGCCACCCTCGCCGGCAGCGAACGGCTGACTGTCGCGGTGGTCACCGAAGCTCGCGGGCGTAGCAGACCGACAGCGGCTCACCTGCGTACGGGCCGAAGTTGTCGATGCGGTGGTAGCCCTCCCGCTCGTAGAAGCGCATCGCGTCCGGCTGGGCTGTGCCGGTCTCCAGCAGCAGCTTCGTCATGCCACGGCGGCGCGCCTCGTGCTCCAGGGCGCGCAGGATCGCCACCGCCACCCCCGTGCCGCGGACCGCCGGCTCGACGTACATCCGCTTGATCTCCGCCGAGTCCGGGCCCAGCAGCCGCAGCCCGCCGCATCCCACCGCCGCGCCGTGCGCGTCGCGGGCGACGAGGAACACGCCCACGTCGTGAGCGGTGGGTGGGACCCCCGGCTCGTGGTCGTCGTTGCCGTACCGGGCATCCAGCTCGGCGCGTTGCGCGGCGCGCAGCCGCACCCCGTCGACGCCGTCCCATGACTCCGACTTCACCGTGACGCGCACACCCACACCCTCCACGATCCATAACAAGCGTTCCGGTAACGGATGCTACGCTATCGGCGGGCGGCGGCGAAGGAGCGGGGATGGCCAGACGACGTGATCTTGAGGGTCACCAGGAACGGTTGTCGACCGCCACCTGGTCCGTGCTCGCCGAACACGGGCTGGCGGGGTTGACCCTTCGTGCGGTGGCCGAGCGTGCCGGATGCAGCACGGGGCTGGTGCTGCACACGTTCCCCGACAAGCAGGCCCTGCTCGTCCACGCCCGAACCCTGCTGCACGAACGCACCGCGGCACGCGCCGACGCGGCCCAGGCATCCGGCCTCGAACCCCTGGACGCGCTGCGTGCCGTGCTGATGCAGGCGGCGTCCGGCAGCGACGACAAACGCGAGGAGGCCCGGGTGTGGGTGGGCTTCCTGGCCGCCGCGCTCGCCGACCCCGAACTCGCCAGGTTGCACCAGGCCCACAACCGCGCGTTCCTGCGCCGGATCCAGCACCTCCTGGCCGCCTGCCGTCCCGGCTGGAGCGAGGACCAGACCGTGGGAAGCGCCAAGGCCCTGGTCTCGCTCGTGGAAGGGCTCAACGCCCTGGCGGCCGTCGACCCGGACACGTACTCCGCCGCCGCACAGCAGGAAGCCATCGAGGCCGCGCTGCGGCAGATCCGTGCCGAATGACGATCACCACCGCACGGCACCCCGGCCTCATCGGTCGGTGCCGGACCAGCCCCGTGGCGCATCCAGGTGGCTCGAGCTACTGCTGACAGGACGTGCGGGCCCGGGGCGGCGAGCTCGCCGTCCCGGGGTGGCCGTGCCGGGGCACGATCCCGCCTGATCGGTCAACGGCCAGCCGACGAGGGAACCGACCGGCTGGAGCCAGGCTCCAGCCGGTCGGTCCGGTCCACCGTCGTCACTGGACGATGGACGCCTCCAGGTGGAACGGGTTGCTGCCCAGCGGGCTGGTGCGCCGGGACTCGACCACGAACTCCCATACCCCGGGCTCAGGGTCGACGTAGGTGCGGCGCAGCGGGTCGCATCCGTTGCCGTCGAGGTAGTTCGCGTAGCAGTAGATCGTGCCGGCGGCCGAGTCCTCGCCGTTGACTCCCTGCGGGCTGAACGCCCACCAGCGGGTCTGGCTGCCCTCGGCGAGGCGGGACAGGTCGACCGTCATGGACTTGGTGCCGGCGGGAACCGCCACCGAGTAGTGGACGGTGCCGTTACGGGACACCGTTCCGTCGGCCGACCAGGTCGTACCGACCGTGAGCGGCGCGGCGGCCTCGATCACGAGCATGGCGTGCTGCTCGACGGCCTTGGTCCGGGCGCTGTCGACGACCAGCATGGCGCCGTGGGTGCCCTGGGTGCGCGGAGTAGCGGTCACCTGGATCGTGGCGGGGACGTCCTTCGTCAGGGCGACGGTCTTCGGCGTGGCGAAGGTGCCGTCGTCGCCGACGAGCCGCAGCTGGTACTCCACCGGGCCGGCAGGGCCACTGGTCCGGGTCAGGGTGACCGCGTAGTCGCGGGACTCGCCGACGCGCTGGCCGCCGCTGCCCGGCGCGCAGTCGTTGAACAGGCCGCTGCCGCGGTGTGGCGTCCGCAACTGGCCGGACAGCACGGTGCAGACCGGGGCGGAGACAGTCACGTCGTCGCTGGCGACACCCCTGTCGTCCTTTCGCAGGTACCTCCAGGCCTCCTTGACGTTCATCTGGCCGCGGCCCTGTGCGATGACGTCCACGTTCCGGTGGAAGTCGGCCGAGGAGTAGATCGCCTTGCGAAGCTCGGCCGAGGTCACGCCGACCCCCGACTGCCGGGCGGCGGAGAGCAGCAGCGCGGCGGCACCGGCGGCCTGCGGGGACGCCATCGAGGTGCCGTTCATCATCGAGTAGCCCGGTGGCAGGGTGTAGCCGGTCTCGGCGACCGACGCGCTGGGGATCCAGTCCGGTGTCGGAGCGACGGCGGAGCCGGGAGCGGTGATGTCGGGCTTGAAGCCGCCGTCCTCGCGCGGACCCCGCGAGGAGAACGGCATGATGTCGTGGTCGACCGCGACCTTCGAGCCGTAGTTGACCCACCAGGTGTCCCGAGAGACCGACGCCCCGACGCTGACCACCTTGTCGGCGCCGGTCGGGTCGCCGACGGTGTTGGCGCCCGCACCCGAGTTCCCGGCCGAGATGAACATCTGCACACCGGTCTCGTCGATCAGCCGGTTGTAGAGCAGGGCTTGCGCGCTCTGGCCGTCGTTGAGGGCCGGACTGGAGCCGATGGACATGTTGACGACATCCACGCCGTGGGTCGTGGCCAGCTCGATCATGCCGTCGGTGAGGGCGGCGGTGGAGCAGCCGAGGGAGTGGCACGCCCGCATGGACACCAGCGTGGCACCGGGAGCCTGGCCGTCCATGGCGCCGCCGAACATGCCGTTGGCGGCGGCGATGCCGGCGACGTGGGTGCCGTGGCCCTCGTTGAGCGTGTTGATGTTCACCGCGTCGGTCCCGTTGGACGAGATGTCCAGCTCGAGGTCGACGGTGAAGGGAACCCGCTCGTTGACCTTGGTCGCCGGGTCGTCGGTGCCCAGGTAGCCGATCTGGCGGTTGGCCTTGAACGGCCGCATCAGCTCCTCGTCGGTGAAGTCACGGTCCTGGTCGGTGTCGACCCACACCGCCTGGTCGGACTCCCGGTAGAGCACGCCCACGTAGGTGCCGGCCAGGCTGGAGATCGAGATCTTCTTGACCGAGATGTGCAGGTCATCGTCGGCGGGGCCGGTCCACGTCTGCCTGAGCAGGGGATCGGTGAACGTCGGACCGGTGACCCGGTTCCCCGGCGTCATGCTGTACCAGGTGGGGTCGAACAGCAGGTCGATGAAGTTCCTCTGGGAGGTGGCGACGACCGTGTCGACGAGCTTGTGTTCGCCGGTCGTGGTGGTCGTGAGGGCCGGATGCGTCGGGTCGATCCCGGTGTCCATGACGCCGATGGTCACGCCGCGACCGTCGTACGTGGGATGCGTGGCCTTGAAGTCGACCGACTTCGTCTCGTTGGTCGGCAGGTAGGCGTTGTCGGCCGGGGTCGTCGCGGAGGGCGCCGACGGCTTGGCCCCGGAATCGGCGGCGGCGACCGTCGTGGCGGTGACCCCCAGGTCCGGACGGGTCTCTTCCAGCTTGAGCAGTTCGTCGACGTCCACCCTGACGACGTCGTCGAGGGCGACGACCTTTTCGACGTCGTCGAACGACACGTTGGCCTTGAGGTAGCCGACCCGGGACTCCGTCCTCGTGACGTCGGCGCCGAGCGCGACCAGCTCCCGCTCGGCCTGTTCGGTTCGGCCGTCCCGGACGGCGATCATCAGGGTGACGAAGTCGGGGGCCGGCCGGTCGGCGCCGGCCGGGGTGCTCCGCAGGAGGCGTTGGCGGGCGTACTGCGCGATGAGGGCCCGGTCGTGGCTGCCGAGCTTGTCGCCCGTACCGGTCGGCGGCTGCGCCTGGGCTGGCGCGGCAAGGATCGACAGGCCGCCGGCCGCGACGATGGCGGCGAGGGCCGCCGCGGTTCGCCGGTGCCGGTACGGGTACCCGGTTGTGTGACGTGGCATTGGCATCCTTGTGCTGTGAGGGGGACGGATGGAGGGATCCTGCCACCGGCACAGCCGTGTTGATCAGCCCTCGGAGCTGGCGGTTTTGTGCATTGGCGGGAATGCGACGCGGAGTCCCGGCAGACAGTCCGGGATGCCGGCGTCGCAACCGTTCCGCGTTAGATCCAGCGACGGCGGGCCGCCTGCCAGCCGAGCTGGATCCGGGTCTGTACCCCGGCGAGTACCAGTAGCCGCTGAACCCGCCGCTGGATGGTTCGCATGCTCACGCCCACCTGTGTGGCGATCGCCTGGTCGGTGTATCCGGCCAGGAGCAACGAGAGCAGCCGTCGGTCGTCGGGGGCCAGCGGGCCGTCCGCGGGCGTGGCCAGCGCGGTGGGCACCGGCACGGCGGACTCCCAGACCCTGCGGAAGACCCAGCAGAGGGCATCGACCAGTGCGGGGGTGTGGACGACCACTGCCTTCGCCGCCGCGCCGGGCGGGAGGTGGCGAAGGACGACCAGCACGACCTTTCCGTCGAAGATGCTTCCCTTGAAGGGCACCTCGATCGCCACCCGCATCTCCTCACCCAGCGCCGCCCACTCTTCGAGCAGCAGCGGGGTCGGTTGACCGTCCCCCTCCAGCGTCGTCCGTTCGTAGACGACCCGGTAGCGCACACCGGCACGCAGCGCGTCGTGTTCGCCGGAGTTGGCGGTGGGCGGCACTGCGATGACGGGTGCCGCCACCAGAGACTGGATCTCCCGGCGGGCGTTCCGCTGCAACTGACCGTAGCGTTCGGCGATCGCCGTCGCGCCCTCGACCACCTCGATCGGTTCGGTCCAGCCACCCGGTACGCCGCTCTGCTGATACCGCTGCGACAGCTGTGCGATGGCCAGTTGCGCCTTGTGGAGGTCGTCCAGGCGTTGCAGCGCCATCAGCTTCAGGGTGATGTCCGGCGGCGCGGCGTGCAGGCGGTGCTGCTGCTCGGGATGCACCACCACCAGACCCCTGCGCTCCAACTGGGCGAGGGCCTGTTCGACATCCGGTTCGGGCAGCCCGGTCCGGTCGACCAACTCGTGTTCGTCCGTGGCCGGCCCGGCGACGAGTTCCGCGTAGATCTGCTCCTCGTGAGGGCCGATCCCGATGCTCTCGAGCATGTCAGCGGAGGACCCAGACGGTAGGTGCGCGCACGGCAACCCCCTGTTGTTCCCCGGTGGCGGGTCGACCGACTCCCGTCGTGAGCTGTGGTTGGAGACTCGTACAGCGGGCGGGCGGTGTCAAGCAATTGGCTGACCTTGGTCTCGCCAGGGGCGCCACGGTCGCCGAACGCTATGCCGGAGCGGTGGCGTCGCACCGCAGGCGGGCGACGTGGTCGACCAGGGCGGCCCGCAGACCGTCGTGGTCCCGAAGGTCAGCCCCGAAGATCTCCCAGACGTCCAGGAAGGAGCCGACCAGGCGGTGCGGGTCGGTACCGCCGGCCGCCACCGCGGCGCGCAGCCGGTCGGCCAACGGGTCCGCCAACGGCACCGCCCTGTCGCAGGCGTCGGCGACGTACGTCATCCACGCGGCGATCGCCAGCGCGGCATGGCGGGGCACCACACCGGCGGCGAGGCGGTCCCGGACGGTGTCCAACAGCCGGACCGGCAGCTTCTGGGACCCGTCCATGGCCACCTGGGCGGTGCGGTGCCGCAGCGCCGGGTTGGCGAAGCGGGTGAGGACCTCGCGTCGGTACCGGTCCAGATCCAGTCCCCGCGGGACGCGCAGCGTGGGTGCGACGTCCTCGGCCATCAGCGCGTCGGCGGCCGCGGCGAGGTCGTCGTCGGCGAGCGCCTGCGCGATCGTCTCTTGTCCGCGCAGCGCGCCCAGATAGGCCAGCAGGGAGTGGGTGCCGTTGAGCATGCGCAGCTTGACGGCCTCCCAGGCGGCGACGTCATCGGTGAGCACCGCTCCGGCCAGTTCCCAGGCCGGTCGGTCGGCCGCGAAGTCGTCCTCGATCACCCACTGCTGGAAGGGCTCGGTGACCACGAGGCCCTCGTCGCGCAGGCCCAGGATCGTCGCGGCCTCGGCACGGTCCCGGGGGGTGGTGGCCGGGACGATCCGGTCGACCACGCAGGACGGAAAACGTGCCGCCCCGGCGATCCAGTCGGCGAGCGCGTGGCCCTCGGCCGACGGCAGCGCGGCCAGGAAGTCGTGCACCAGGTGGCGCAGGACCTTGCCGTTGCCGACCAGGTTGTCGCAGGACAGGATCGTGACCGGACCGGCGTCGAGTGCCCGCCGTCGGCGCAGCCCGCGGACGAGTTGACCGACGGCGGTACGGGGCGGGCGGCCCCGCAGGTCGGCGACGACCTCCGGATCCGTCAGGTCCAACCGGCCGTCGCCACCTCGCCGGTAGCCCTTCTCGGTGACCGTGAGGGTGATCAGCCGGACGGCGGGATCGGCGAGCCGGTCGACGACCGCCGCCGGATCGTGCGGCCCGGCGAGGATCTCCCGGACGCTGCCGACCACCCGCAGGGGCGCGGCTGCCGGCCCGCGCTCCAACACCGAGTAGAGGCCGTCCTGCGCCGTCAACTGGTCGCGTACGACCGCGGAGCGTTGCGTCACCGCGGTGATTCCCCAGTCGTCGCGGTCGGCGGCGGCCGCCGCCAGCTCGGTGAAGGCCGCCTGGTGTGCCCGGTGGAAGGCACCGATGCCGAGGTGCACCATGCCGACCCGCACCGCGCGCGGATCCACCGCCGGCCCGATCCAGCCACCGCACCCCCGCGGCGCAGCGGCGAGACCGCCCAGCGACAGCCGCGGCCCCGACTCCGCCGTGGCGCTCACGACAGCCAGCGGTCGAGGTGCTCGGCGACGAAGTCGTCGTCGCGCAGTTGCGGGTACGCCCGCCACACCCGGTCGATCTCCGCGAGCTGACCCGGGCTGAGCGATTCCCGCTCGTCCAGGCACCACAGCCCGGCGAGCAGCCCCTGCCGGCGCAGCACCTCGTGGATGCCGGAGAGGCAGCCGTGGAACCTGCCGGCGACGTCGAAGATGGCGGCGTTGGCGTCGGTGAGGGCGAGTTCGGTGGCGAACGCCTCGCGTAGGGCGTCCGGGTCGCCGGCCTTCGCCCGCCGGGCGGTCCGGTGCAGGTGCACCGCGCGCTGCGTCCACACCGACCACTGACCGAGCAGCCCACCGACGAACTCGAGTTCCCGGGAGCCGTCGACGGGGTAGCGGGACAGCAGGTCGCCGACGATGTGGTCGTCGTTGCCGGTGTAGAGGGCGATTTCGGTGCTGCGCCCCGACGCGGCCACGCCGAGGATCACATCGAGCGACGCGTACCGGTCGAACGGGGCGACCTTGATGCCGATGACCGACGGCAGGTCCGCCAGGCTGGTCCAGAACGACCGGGACAGAACCCGGCCGCCGACGGCCGGTTGCAGGTAGAACCCGATCACCGGCAGCACCTCGCCCACCGCCGCCGCCCGCTGGACCAGTTCGTCCTCGGTGAGGTCGCCGGCGCCGTACGGGGCGAGCAGGATCGCGTGGTAGCCGAGTTCGGCGGCCAGCTCCGCCTCGGCGACGGCGTGCCCGGTCGGCCCGCAGGCGCCGGCGACGAGGATGGTGTCGCGGGTCTTGTACTCGGCGGCGGTGGTGGCGGCCAGTTCGAGGACGGGCCGGAGCAGGCCGTGGCGGGGCTCGTGGATGGCGAACTGGGTGGTGTGCACGGCGACGGCGACGCCGCCGGCGCCGGCCTCCAGGTAGTAGCGGGTGAGGGCGCGTTGGCGGCGCTCGTCGAGTTTGAGGTGGGCGTCCAGCGCCAGGGGGTGCGCGGGAATCACCGTGCCGGTACGGAAGAGTGTCAGCGGGTCGGTCGTCCTGGCCTGCACCGTCGTGGTCATCGGCACCTTTTCATTCCGCGTCTGGAATCGAGTGGGTCTGCCCGGCACGCTGCTCCTGCCTTCGTCCGTGGGTCAGGGAATCGTGAGGCGGCCGGAGCGGCTCGTGGGATCCCAGGCCCCGAAGGCGCCGAGCAGGGTGCGGGCCATGGCCCGGTGGCCGTGCTGGCCGGGGTGGCACCCCATGGCGTACCAGTGCTCGGGCGCTGGGCGGTCGGTGTCGGTCCACCCGGCGTAGTGGTCGACCAGGGGCGCCGCGGTGTCGGCGGCGACGGCCCGGATCGCGTCGACGTAGCGGGGGAGGTGCTCGACGACGTGCTCGGGAGCCGTCGGCAGGGTGTCGTTCGGTGTCTGGACCACGACCAGGCTGTCCGCCCCGGTGCGGAGCCGCTCGACGACCGACCGGTAGGTGGACGAGAACGTGGCCAGGCCGGCCTCACCGTGCTTCGTGTCGTTGAGTCCGATGCCCACCACCACGACGTCCGGTCGGAAGCGCAGGGCGAGTCGCTCGAGCCGCTCGTCGAGGTCGGTGACGGTGTAGCCGCTCACGGCGGTGTTGACGAACGCGTCCGCGGTCCGACCCAGCTCGCGCAGGCGTTCGGTGAACAGCTCGGGGTACGACCGGGCGCCGTAGGTGTGCCAGGTCCCAGCGGTCACGCTGTCGCCGATGAACGTCCAGGTCAGCGGCGTCTGCCGGGCGATGACGGCGGTCAGTGCGGGGTGCGGGTCCACGTTTAGCTCCCTCTGTCAGTGGATGCGTACCGGTTTCCCGGTTCGACCCGACTGGTAGACCGCCTCGATGAAGGCCACGGCCGCCCGCGCCTGCGCGGCGGTGACCAGCGGCGGGCCACCGGTGCGGGCCGCGGTGATGAAATCGGTGAGCTGGGCCAGCTGCTGGTCGGTCGGTACGCCGTCCGGCCCGGGTGGTTGTCCGCCGTGCCGCGAGGTGTAGTGGGTGAGCTGTTCCGCCTCCACCACCACCGAGCCGCCGTCACCGAAGACCGTGTAGCGGATCGGGACGCTGTCGTAGGCGGCGGTGGTCGCCAGGAAGGTCAGCAGCGCGCCGCTGCGCAGCCGGGCGGTGATGGCGACGGTGTCCTCGACCTCGATGCGTTCGTGGGCGAGCAGGTCGGTGTACGCGAACACCTCGTCGACCTCGCCCAGCAGCCACAGCGCCAGGTCCACCAGGTGCACACCCTGGTTCATCAGGGCGCCGCCGCCGTCGAGGGCCCAGGTGCCACGCCAGTCGCCGGCGTCGTAGTACTCCTGGCTGCGCCAGAGCGCGACCTCGAAGGTGGCGGACGTGATCCGCCCCAGGTGACCGTCGCGGACGGCGCGGAACACGAACTGGTTCGCCTCGGCGAACCGACGTTGGCTCACGACGCTCAGGGTCCGGCCCGACCGCTTCTCCGCGTCGAGGATCTGATCCGCGGCCTCGACCGTCACGTCGATCGGCTTCTCCAGCAGCACGTGCTTGCCGGCTTCGAGCGCGGCGACCGTGACGGCCGCGTGCAGGCCGCTCGGGATCGCCACGACCACGGCGTCGACGTCCGGGCGGGCGAGCAGTTCCGGCACCGACCGGGTGGCGTCGACTCCGAACTCGGCCGCGACGGCGTCGGCGTGTCCGGTGTTCTCGTCGGCGACCGCGACCAGCGTCGCGTCGGCGGTGCCGCTGACCAGGCGCTGGACGTGGGCCCTGCCGATGACGCCGACCCCGATGACGCCGACGCGGAGTGGACCGTGGGGTGGGGGCATGTTCCGTCCTTTCCTAGGACCGGCTGGTCAGCGCGTCGGTGATCGCCGCCATGACCACGATCGGGGCGAGCAGGGTGCGTGGATCGACCGGTGATCGCCCCTGGTCGCAGGCGTCGACGAACCGGGCGAGCGCGGGGGCGTTGTAGTCGGGGCCGATCGTCGGGGACCCGGTCAGTACGCCGCGCGTCCCGGTGGCCACCACCTGGAACGGGACGCGGTCGTCGGCGGGCGTGACGAAGGTGAAGGTCACCACGACGTCGCCGATCCGGGTGAGGGCCACCGTGGTGTCGCCTTCGCGGACCAGGTCGACCGACGCCGACCCCGGCTCGACGTGCGGGTCGCCGAGCAGTTGCAGGGCCAGTTCGACCTGATGGATGCCGTAGAAGAACAGGCCCGCCCACTCGCTGTCGGGATCGGCCGGGCCGATGACGGCGAGCTGGCGCAGCCGACCGATCCGGTCCTGTGGGTCGGTGAGCCGGGCGACCTCGGGGACGAACCGCAGGGCCGAGCAGGACACCAGCGGCGCGTGGCCGCGCGCGGCGGCCGCGAGGATCGCCTGGGCGTCGTCGACCGATGCGGCCAGGGGCTTGTCGACCAGCACCGGCAGCCCGGCGTCCAGCAATGGCTCGGCCTGTTTCCGGTGGTGGCGTCCGTCGCGGCTGCTGACGATCGCCGCGTCTACCCGTCCGATCAGGTCGCTCGGCTCGTCGACGACGAGGTCGATGCCGCCGGTCTCGCACAACGCCGCGTTGCGGTCGGACGGGCCACCGGCCAGGGCGACCACCCGGTTGCCGGGATGTCGCTGCTCGGTGTTCAGGAAGCGGATGAAGTGGTCGACGTGCGAGTTCTCGGTGCCGATGATTCCGATCCGTCTCACGCGACTGCCCTCTTCGAAGTCGACGGCCAACTGCCCCCAGCCTCGCCTGCAATCGGTTGCACGTCAAGAGCCTCCCCAGTTGTCGGTCTGTCCTGCGTGGAACGGACCTGCTGCACGTTAGCCATGTCCGATGGGCGTGCCGTGCGCAAGGATTGCTCGGTCAACTCCTCAGAGCAACCGATTGCAGTCGAGCTGGGCGTGGCCTTACCCTGGCCCGGTGACCCCGGATGGTGCCACTGACGAGCATCACGAGCCGGAGCAGGGCCGGAACTGGTGGCGGCGGTGGCTGGGTGCGGTCCGCGATCCGGACGGGTCGTGGGAGATCGGCTCGGCGCGGCGGACCGCTGACGGGACGGTGCGCTGTCCCGTCGACCTGACCTCGTACGGGACGACGATGCGGGCGGAGCTGGTCCGGCCGGCGGGTGAGGATGTCCGCCCGGCCGTAATCGTGCCGTTCTACGAGGTGGCCACCCTGTTCGGTGAGCCCTGCGCCCGCACCGCCGGCCAAAGTGTCGCCCGACGGCGATCCCAGGCGTACGCCCGGCACCTCGTCGCGCGGGGCTTCGCGGTCCTCGCCGTACCGTGGTGGTTCGAGTACGTGCTCGACCCGGCGACGGAAACGGCCTCGCTGAGCGAACGGTACCGACCGAGCGCCTCGTCGCACGCGGACTCGTTGGCGATCACCGGTCTGGGCCGCAGCCTCGCCGACCTGTTCCTCGCGGTGGACGCCCTTGCCTGCGTACCGTGGGTCGCGCCCCGGCGGATCGGTGCCTTCGGCCACTCGCTCGGCGGGAAGCTGGCGCTGCACCTGACCGCGCTGGACACGCGGATCGCCGCGGGAGTCGCGCACGAACCGGGCCTGGGCCTGACGTACTCGAACTGGGCCGATCCCTGGTACCTCGACGGCGCGGTGCCGCCCGACCGCGACCACGACGACCTGCTCGCCCTGGTCGCGCCCCGACCGTTCCTGCTCGCCGGCGGCGGCGCCTCGGACGGATGGCACAACCACCGTCTGGTCGAGCGGGCCGCCCGACGGTGGCCCGGGCCGCCCGGCCTGGAGACCCTCTACCACAACACCGGACACGCCCACCCCGACCACGTCCTGGACGCCTGCTATGCGTGGTTGCGCGGGCGCCTGGCCGCTGTCGACACCCCCGAGGAGACCAGCCCGCCATGACCAAGCCGACCCTCTGCGTCGTCGTCGCCCCCGACGAGTACGACCTGCTGTTCGCGCCGGAGTCCCAGGAGCGACTCCACGACCACGCGGTCGTCGAGTTCGGCGACGGCGACCGGGGGACGGAACTGCCGCCGGCCGCCGCCGACCGGTTCGACGTCGTCGTCACGTCGTGGAGCACGACGCCGTTCGACCCGGCTCGACTGCGTGGCGAGCGGCTGCGACTCGCCCTGCACTCGGCCGGTTCGATCCGCCGGCTGTTCCCGGCCGCGGTCCTCCGGTCCGGGCTGCGGGTCTGCCAGGCCGGCGCGGCGGCCATGGCGCCCGCCGTCGCCGAGATGGCACTCACCCTGACTCTCGCCCTGCTGCGGAACCTGCACCGGCACGACCGTGCCCTGTGGGCGGGACGTGACTGGGCGGCGGCACGGCAGCCGGTACTGGGTCGGGCGCTGGCGGCGCGCAACGTCGGGATCGTCGGTTTCGGTCGCACCGGGCGGGAGTACGCGCGGATGGTGCGGGCGTTGGGGGCGTCGGCGCTGCGCGCGTACGACCCGTACGCCGACCCGACGGTGGCCGCGGGGTACGGGGTGGAGCTGGTCGGGTTGGCGGAGCTGTTCCGGTGCAGCGACGTCGTCGCCGTGCACGCGCCGTCCACCCCGGAGACCCGGCACCTCGTCGGCCGGGGCGAACTCGCCGCGCTGCCGGACGGCGCGATCGTGGTCAACACGGCCCGCTCCTGGGTCGTCGACGAGGAGGCCCTGCTCGCGGAGCTGGTGTCGGGCCGGCTCTCGGCCGGGTTGGACGTGTTCGACACCGAGCCGCTGCCGGCGACGAGTGCGTTCCTGGGGCTGCCGAACGTCGTCGTCACGCCGCACGTCGCGGGCGGCACGGTCGAGGCGCGACGGGCGCAGGGTCGGATCGTGGTCGACGAGCTGCGCCGGTTCGTCGTCGGCGAACCGCTCGAGCACGAGGTGAGCGTGGAGTCCTACGACCTGCTGGCCTGACCGGGCCGGCGGGTGCGTCGCGGTGAGGGTCGGGTGCGGACCCCGGCGGGGCGGTCGACCGCTCGTCGGTCATCGACCGGCCACCCTGCGCTGACGACCCCGCTCGCCGGGAAGAGGTCGGCCTATCGATGCCCTTGACCGGTGGCGGTGCCGACGCTAGGTTCTCTGCAACCGATTGCACGATGAAAAGCAGGCGGGGGCAGGCTGTTTCAGAAAGAGGGGGCGGGCATGAGCGGTATTTCCAGACTCCGATTGGGCGCCGTGGTGCTGACGGTGACGCTGGCCGTCGCCGGCTGCAACGGCGGCGGGGACAGCGCGATGCCGACGGACCCGGGTGCCGTCGAGGGTTCGGTGACCTTCTGGACCTACCCCATCGGGGACAGCGGCAAGGACAGCTACTGGGATCCGGTGGTCGAGCAGTTCAAGCAGAAGTACCCGAAGGTCGATGTCGACGTCGTGGTGCAACCGTTCACCAACCGCGAGGAAACCCTCGTCACGGCGATCGCCGGCAAGCAGGGTCCCGACGTCGTCTACTTCAACCCCGACTTCATCCCCAAGTTCGCCGTCGAGGGCGTGCTGGAGCCCGTCGAGGACGTCATCGCCGACGACCGGGACGACTTCACGCCGGCGGCGCTCGACGCGATGTCGTGGGACGGAAAGCTCTACGGCGTGCCGCTGCTGATGCAGGCGCTGATCGGCGTGTGCAACAAGAAGGTGCTCGCCGCCTCCGGGGTGCAGAAGTGCCCGGAGACCTGGGCGGACATCGAGCAGATGGCGCCGAAGGTGAAGGCGGCCGGATACGTCCCGACCGACTACGTGGCCGCCCAGACCCTCACCCTCAACCACAGCTTCTACCCCTACCTCTGGCAGGCCGGCGGTGAGGTCCTGACCGCCGACGGCAAGAAGGCGGCGTTCAACAGTCCCGAGGGGCTGCGGGCCCTGGAGTTCGTCAAGAAGCTGGTCGACAACGGGTGGACCTCGCAGCAGAGCCTGACCACGGCCGAGACTCTGGAGCAGAGCGCGCTGGGGCAGGGCAAGCAGGCCTACTCGCCCAACAACACGACCGCCAGCCTGGCGAAGCTGTTCAAGCCGGAGGAGTTGGTGGTCAGCCAGCCGCTCACCGACAAGGTGCAGGTCGCCGCCGGCTCGGTGGGTGGTCTGTCGGTGCTGGCCGGCAGCGACGCCAAGGCCGCGTCGAAGGCGTGGATCGACTTCCTGACCAGCCCGGAGCACATGCGGTCCTTCGACCAGAAGAACGGCTACTACGCGCCGAGGAAGTCCGTCACGGGGCTGTACTCGGACAACCCGGGGATGGCCGAGGGCGAGAAGCACCTGGACGTCATCCGGTCGGGCGTCATCCACCCGAAGGCACGGGAGATCATGAACCTGATCAAGCCGCACCTGCAGGCCGTGCTGCTCGGCAAGACCGCACCCGGGGACGCGCTCGCCGCGGCGGAGAAGGACGTCAACGCGCTCCTCGAGCGCCGCTGATTCACATTCGACGGTCGCAGGCGTGGCCGCATCCGGCACGCCTGCGACCACCGGCGAAGGAGGTGTGGTGAGCGAGCAGGCCGTAGGGACAGTCCAGCCAGTGCCGCAGTCGGGGGCACGACGCGCGAGAAGGCCCTGGTGGCGCTCGCGGGCCGCCTTCGCCGGCTACCTGTTCATCCTGCCGTACGTCCTCTTCTTCCTGGTGTTCCGGATCATCCCCGCGGTCATGGGCATGTTCCTCAGCCTGGGCGACTACGGGATCGCCGGCACCTTCACCTTCGTGGGGACGGAGAACTTCACCCGGCTGTTCGGCGATTCGCTGTTCTGGAACTCGCTGAAGGTCACGGCCTACTACACCCTGCTCACCATCCCGCTCAGCATGGGTGTGTCCCTGGCGATGGCGACGCTGTGCGACCGGACCCTGCGCGGGATGAGCATCTACCGCTCCATCTTCTTCCTCCCGGTCGTCACCAGCACGGTCATGTCCGGAATCGTCTGGGTGTGGATCTTCGAGGTCGACGGTCCGCTCAACTGGCTGCTCAACCTCGTCGGCATCCCGGACGTGGGCTGGTTGCAGAGCGAGGCCATGGTCATTCCCGCGCTGGCGATCGTGAGCGCGTGGAAGGGCTTCGGCTACAACATGCTCATCCTGCTCGCCGGGATGCTCGCCATCCCCAACGAGTACTACGAGGCCGCCCACGTCGACGGGGCCGGGTGGCGGCGCCGTTACTGGCACGTCACGCTGCCGCTGCTGAAGCCGGCCCTCTTCTTCGTCCTGGTCCTGGAGATCATCGGATCCTTCCAGGTGTTCGACACCATCTACGTGATGACCGGTGGCGGCCCGGTACGCGCCAGCTACTCGCTGACGTACATGATCTACGACCAGGGCTTCGGCTACTTCGACTTCGGGTACGCGAGCGCCGCCGGCGTGGTCCTGCTGGTCATCACCCTCATCACCTCGCTGATCCAGCACCGCCTGATGAACAAGGGGAAGTCGGCATGAGCACCACGGTCGCCCAGGCCCCCGCCCCACCGACGGCCAGCACACCGCAGACGCCCGTACGGCGGCCCGACCGGCGGCGGCGCCGGGCCCTGTGGATGCACGTTCCGCTGGCGCTCTGCGCGGTGGTGACGTTCTTCCCCTTCTGGGCGATGCTCGTGCTGTCCCTGCAACCGAAGCAGGGCGTGGAGCTGCCGGGCTCGTTGCTGCCGGACAGCATCTCCTTCGACGCGTACGCCGACGCCCTCGGCAGCAACCAGGTGTACGAGTGGGCCCTCAACTCGGCGGTCTACTCGCTGGCGTCGGTGGTCCTCGTCCTGCTCTTCGCCTCGATGGCGGGCTACGCGTTCGCCAAGAAGCGGTTCCTGGGCAGGGAGTTCGTCTTCTGGTTGTTCGTCGCGATGCTCATGGTGCCGGGGCACCTGACGCTCATCCCGCTGTTCATCATGGTGTCGGAGATGGGTGGCCTCGACACGATGTGGGGGATGGTCGTGCCCACCATCGCCAACGCCCAGGCCATGTTCCTGATGCGGCAGTTCATCCAGGAGATCCCGGACGAGCTGCTCGAGGCGGCCCGCATCGACGGGGCGAGCGAGTTCCGGGTCTACTGGTCGATCATCCTGCCGCAGACCAAGCCGATCATGGCCACGCTCGGCACCTTCGTCTTCCTGTGGCACTGGAACGACTTCCTCTGGCCCCTGGTGTCCCAGCGTAGTCCCGGCAACTACGTGCTGACGGTGGGTCTGAACAGCCTTCAGGAGCAGGACACCGAACTGGCCACCACGATGGCCGCCTCCGTCATCACCTTCGTCCCCACCGTCGTGGTCTTCGTCCTCCTGCAGCGGTTCTTCGTCCGCGGCGTGATGATGAGCGGCCTCAAGTAGCGGCGTCACGCGCTCAGCGGCACGCCCTTCCACCTGTCTTTGCCATCGATTGCAACACCGCGAGGCGCAATCCGGACGAACAGAAGAGGTGCCCATGCGATCGCTCCTGCCCAGCGGACTCCGGCGAGGGTCCGTCGTCCTCGCCGCCTGTCTCCCGCTTCTCCTGCTGACGACCACCGCCACCCCGGCGGCACCCCCCGCTGTCGTCGCGACCGCCGGCCAGGTCACCGACCTGGGGCCGGCGCTCTACACCGTGAACGTCCGCAACGCCGAATTCGGCACACTGCCCGACGGCACACCGGTGGCCTACGCGATCTCCAACGGCACCCCGGCCAGCTTCACCGTCGTCGACGCCCGCGACGGCAGGCGGATCACGGCCATCCCGCTCGACGGCTACACCGTCGGCGGATGGGTGGAGGTGGCGCCCGATGGCACCGTCTACTTCTCCGTACGCGCCCCCACGCCGGCGGCCGTGTTCCGCTTCCACCCGGACACCATGCGGCTGGAGCATCTCGGCGGGATCGCCGGGGAGACCGCCCTCTACTCGGCCACCTTCGACGCGAACGGCGTCCTGTACTTCGGCACCTACCCGCACGCGAAGCTCGTGTCGTTCGACCCGGCGACCGGCCGGTTCCGCGACTACGGCAGCCTCACCACCGACGCCGCCTACGTCTTCTCGGTCGGGATCGTGGCAGGCAAGGTCTGGGCCGGCACCGGACCGGTGCCCCACCTCTACCAGGTCGACCCGCGATCCGGTCGGGCCACCGAGATGTCGGTGCCCGCGCCCCTGCTCGAGAACACCGACTGGTTCATCGGCATCGAGCCCCGCGACGACCTGGTCTTCGTGCGGCTGTCCCCGCGAGGCACGTACGACATGGCGGTGTACGACCTGAAGCGCGAGCGGTGGCTCGACCAGGTCATCGGCAACACCTTCGGCGCGGAACCCACCGCCCAGGGGCGCGACGGCACCTTCTACCTGATGGCCGGCGGAACACTCGCCGGCTACCAGGTGCCCGCCCGGCGCAGCGTCTCGACCGGATTCGAGGACAGCACCCTGCCGGCCCAGCTGGCCGACGCCGTGGGCACGTACGGGATGAGCGTCATGGACCTGCGTGAACCGCTCTTCCCCGGCGAGACCGTGGTGGGCATCGACACCGACGGCCGCCTCTGGCACTACAACCTCGCCACCGGACGGTCCCGGATCGTCCCCGCCGACGTGCTGGGCTCACCCGCCGGGGCACACAGCATGGGCGTCGGTCCCGACGGCACCGTGTACCTGGGCGCCTACCTCAGTAGCGGCGTGATGAGCCGGATCGACCAGGAGTCGCAGCAGGTCGAGCAGATCCGCGGACCCAAGCAGGCCGACGCGATCGTCAGCCACAACGGGACGATCGCGGTGAGCTCCTACCCCGGCGCCGTCGTGCACACCGGCGACCCGGCGCAGCCCTGGGCCTGGGGCACCAATCCGCGCAAGGTGCTGGAACTCGGCCGGGGCGAGCCGCACTTCCAGGACCGGATCTTCGCCATGACCTCGGCGGGGGAGCGGCTCGCGGTCGGCAGCGTCCCGGACTACGGGCAGCTCGGCGGCGCGCTGACCCTCGTCGACCCCGCCACCGGTGCCGCCGAGGTCCACCGCGACGTCGTCGACGACCAGAGCGTCGTCTCGCTCGCGTACCGGGACGGGGTCGTCTACGGCGGCACGTCGATCCACGGCGGGCTGTCCAGCGAGCCGACGCAGGACCAGGCGCGGCTGTTCGCCTGGGACGTGGCGGCCGGCCGGCTCGCGTGGAGCGTGGTGGTCGTGCCGGGCGCGACCGTCATCCACGAACTCGAGTTCGGCCCCGACGGCCTGCTGTGGGGGATGGCCGACGACGGCACCGTCTTCGCGTACGACCCGGGTCAACGGAAGGTGGTCCGGTCGGTCGCGACCGGCCTGCGCAACACCAACACCTGGGGCCGGGTCGCGTCGCTGTACCACCGCCCGGCCGACGGGCTCTTCTACGGCAACGCCGGTGGCCGGCTCTTCCGGTTCGACCCCGGGACGCTGGCGATCGAGGTGCTCGTCGAGACCGGCGTACGGGAGTCGGCGATGGACGGGCAGGGCCGGATCTACTTCGCCGACGCCACCCACGTCTACCGATTCGATCCCGCGACGACACACCAGTAGCGCCCACCCGGCCCGCTCGCCCCGGCGAGCGGGCCGGCGTTGTTTTGCCCACCGTCCCGTCCCGCGTCGACCGAAAGGTGCCACCATGCCAGGTTCATCCAGACCCGGCCCACGCATCCGCCGCAGGGCCCTGCTCGCCCTGCTCCTGGGCGCGGCGTTACTCGCCGCGTCCGCCGGGCCCGCACACGCGTCGCCCGCCCCCGAGACGAGCGGCGCCGCCGCGCAGCACGACCCGATGGCCGAGTTCGTGGACCTCGGCTCGATGTACACGGCCAACGTGCGGCTCGCGGCGATGGACGTGCGCCCCGACGGCACGCCCGTCGTCTACGGCTTCAGCGACGGCACCCCGGTGAGCTTCAACGCCATCGACGCCCGCACCGGCGAGCTGCTCCACACCACGACGTTCCCCGGCTACACCGTCGCCAGTTCCATCGTGGTGGACGACTCCGGGCTGGTCTACTTCAGCGTCCGGGCGCCCAACGACGGCACCCTGTGGCGGTACGACCCCGCGACCGACCAGGTGACCAAGATCACCACGGGGGTGGTCGGTGAGGGGATGCTGCGGACGCTGCTGATCAGGGACGGCATCCTCTACGGCACCACCTACCCGGACGCCAAGGTCTACTCCTACGACCCCGCCACCGGGGCGTTCCGCGACTACGGCGGTATGACGGCCGACGGGGACTACGCCTGGGGCTTCGACGAGGTCGACGGCAAGCTCTGGGTCGGCACGGGCGCGGTCCCGCACCTGTTCAGCCTCGACCCGACGACCGGCGCGAAGACCGAGATCCCGCTACCGGAGCCGGTGGCGACGAGCGCCAGCTTCATCAACCGGGTCACCCGGCACGGCGACCTGGTGTTCGTGCAGTACTCACCGACCCTGGACGGCCGCAACCACCTCGTCTACGACCTGTCCGCCGGGCAGTGGTGCTGCACCGACACGGTCGGACAACCGATCGCCTTCGGACACATGACCCGCGGCGCCGTGGACGGCCGCTTCTTCTACGCCTCCGGCGACAAAATCCAGGGCTACGACACCGCCACCCGGCAGACGACGTCCATCGGGTGGGAGGACAGCCCCCTCGCCGCGGCGCTCGGCACCACCCGCGCCTTCGAGCCCATGCAGCTCGGCACCCCGCAGTTCCCCGGCACGACCCTCGTGGGCATGCGCGGAGACGGCACGATCTGGCGGTACAACCTGCAGAACCGCACCGGCGACATCCTGCCGAACGTCATCCGGAGCACCCCGGCGACGGTCCACTCCGTAGGCACCGGCCCCGACGGGAACCTGTACGTCGGCGCCTACCTCAGCGCCGGCGTCATGGCCCGAGTCAACCGGGGAACGGGCCAGCTCGAGCAGTTGTCGGGGCCGAAGCAGGGGGACAGCATCATCGCCCACGGCGACCGGATCGTGGTGGGCAGCTACCCCGGCGCGGAGTACTACGCGGGCGAGGTCGGCGGTGACGTCGCCTGGGACTGGGGCAGGAACCCCCGGCACCTGTTCTCGCTCGGCCGCGCCGAGCTGGGGCAGGACCGGCCGGTGACCCTCGCGTCGGCGGGGGACGTGGTGGTCGGCGGCACCGTCCCCGACTACGGGGAACTCGGCGGCGGGCTCGTGGTCTTCGACCCGGCGAGCGGGGCGTACCAGTTCCATCGCGACGTCGTGCCGGACCAGAGCGTGACCGCGCTGGCCACGGTGGGCGGGCTCGTCGTCGGCGGCACCTCGATCCACGGCGGCCTGTCGAGCACCCCTACCCAGGATCGGGCCGCACTGTTCATCTGGGACGTCGAGGCCGGCGAGAAGGTCTGGAGCGCCCCCGTGGTGGGCGGCGGCGCCGTGGTCCAGGCACTCGCCGTCGGCCCCGGCGGCATGGTGTGGGGCCTGGTCGGGGACGGCACCGTCTTCGAATTCGACCCGCGCACCCGCACCGTCACCCGGTCCTTCGACGCCGGGTTCGCCGACGGCAACCTGTGGGGCTTCCGCACCGAGCTGTTCTACCGGGCCGCGGATGCCCGCTTCTACGGCAATGCCGGGGGAAAGCTGTTCTGGTTCGACCCGCGGACCCTCGAACGCGGGCTGGTCCTGGCGCAGGACGTCCGCATCGCCGGCATGGACCGCGACGAGACGATCTACGTCGCGAACAACACCAACGTGTTCCGGTGGGAGCCCGCCGACGACCCGCGCGACTGCGACGCGTCCGTCACCGGCACGCACGACGGCCCGCTCCGGGTCGACGAAGGCAAGACCTGTGTCACCGGCGCGGTGGTGAACGGCCCGATCCAGGTCGGTGCCGGGGCGAGTGTCCGGATCGCGGACTCCCACGTGCGCGGTGGCGTGACCACGGACCAGGCCCGGGTGGTGAGCATCGCCCGGTCCCGCGTCGACGGGGCGATGTCGATCACGGGCACCAGCGGCAGTGTGCTGCTGTCCGGCAACACCATCGACGGCGCGCTCGCCTGCGCGGAGAACGGCTGGGCGCCGATCGACGACGGCGTCCGCAACGCGGTGACCGGGCAGGTGTCAGGGCAGTGCGTCGCACTGAAGGGAGAGTCGTCTTGACATTCTCCCCCGCCTAAACGCGGGGGATTCCCACCCTCGCGGGTTGGGGTTCCTGGTTCACCGCAGACCGCACGGAAGGAGGTCCTTCGTGTCTGACGTCCGCTCCGCAGGCGTTTTGTGTCTCGACCAGCCCGGCCGCGACGGCGATGTTCTTGGCGGCGTTGACGTCCCGGTCATGCCGGATGCCGCAACCCGGACACGACCAGTGCCGTGTGCCGAGGGAAAGTGTGGCGAGCAGGTACCCACAGGCGGAGCAGGTTTTCGACGACGGGTACCAGCGGTCCACGACGGCGAGGGTGCGGCCGTCGCGGTGGGCCTTGTAGGTGAGCAGGGTGCGGAACTCGGCCCAGCCGGTGCGGGAGATCGCTTTGGCCAGGGACCGGTTACGGACCATGTTCGCCACCGCCAGGTCCTCCACCGCGATGGTGGCGAACCGGCGTACCAGGGTCGTGGACTGCTGGTGCAGGAAGTCCCGGCGCGCGTCGCGGACCCGCGAATGCGCGCGCGCCACTTTCCGTTTGGCTTTGGCGCGGTTGGCGGAGCCCTTCTGTCGGCGGGCCATCATCCGCTGATACCGCTTGAGTCGGCGTTCGCGGCGCTCCATGTGCCTGGGGTGGGGGATGCGTTCGCCGGTGGACAGCACCGCGAAGTCGGTCAGACCGAGGTCCACGCCCACCACCTGACCGGTGGGTTCGGGTGCGGCGGGTGCGGCGACGTCGACGGCGAAGGTCACGAACCAGCGGCCGTCCGGGTCACGGCACACCGTCACCATCGTCGGATCCAGTGCCGTCACGTCCACGTCCGGCCACGACCACACGAACCGCAGCACACCCGGTGTCTTCCCCAACGACAGGTTCCCGCCACGCATCCGGAACGCCGACCGGGTGAAGCTCGCGGACTGGCGGCCGTGGCGGGACTTGTACCGCGGATACCGGGCCCGCTTCTGGAAGAAGGCTGTTATGGCGGTGTGCTGGTGCCGCAGCGTCTGCTGCAACGGCACCGACGACACCTCACCCAGAAACGCCAGGTCGGGCTGCTTTTTCATCTCGGTCAGTGCCCGATCCGTCTCCGCGTACGAGGTCGACCTGCCCTCAGCGCGGTAACGAGCACGACGGGCGGCGAGAGTGCGGTTCCACACCACCCGGACGCAACCGAACGTGCGGCTCAGCACCACCACCTGCTCCGGAGTCGGATACACCCGACACCTGTACGCCGTCGCACAGAACCCATCCAACCAGAAAGGACAGTCATGGTTGACAGCGCGTCCGCCATTCCTCCCCGCCCTGAAGGACGGGGCATCCTGGCGGTGATCCGGTGAGCGACAACCGACGGAGCCGGGCCTGGGCCCGGTGGATGCTGAGCGCGGTGGTGCTGGCGCCGGTCGCGCTCGTGGCGCCACCGGCCGGCGCCGAGACGACCGGCGTGACCGCGGGCACGAGCGGGAACCTGCTGGCGAACGCGAGCTTCGAGGAGGTGGGGCCGGACGGCCTGCCCGCGAGCTGGTCCCCGCTGTGGCCCGGCTCCGAGAACTACTACTCCGTCGACGACACCGACGCCAGCGACGGTGACCGGAGCCTGCGGGTGCGCGACGCGAGCACGACCGCCGGCGCCGGCCTGCGGCCCGCGCGCGTACCCGTGACCGGGGGCACGAGCTATACGTTCTCGATGGACCTGAAGCTGACCAGCGGCGTGCTGCAGCCGACGGTCTACTTCTACGACTCCTCGGGCGCCAGGGTCGCCCAGCCGTACCAGGTGCTGCGCCCCACACTCGGGGCGTGGGACCGCCAGGTGGCGACGTTCACGGCGCCGGCCAACGCGGTCGGCGCGGAGCCGGCCATCTACTCCAGTTCGGTCGGCACCGCGGACGGCCTCGTCGACTCGGTCGCGTTCGCCGCCACCGGCGCCGGTCCACAGCCGCCGGCCGGCGTCGAGCAGGATCTGGGCAGGCCCATCGCCGGTATCACCAACGCCGGGGCGGGTTACACCACCGACTCGGCCGGACGGGACATCGGGGTGGTCATCGGCGGTGGCAGCCCCTCGACGTTCAGCGCGGTGGACATCGTGACCGGTGCGCGGTTGATGAGCCGGACGATGCCGAACGTGATCATGTCCTGGTCGTTCGTCACGACCGCCGACCGCGACATCTACATCGGCACCCAGACCAAGGGGGAGGTGTGGCGGTTCGACCCGGACGACCTCAGCCTCGAACTCGTCGCCACCGCGCCGTTCGGTCAGACGCACCTGTGGTCGGCGACCCTCGACGACCGCGGCCGGCCGGTGTGGGGCACCTATCCGGACGGCAAGGTGATCGCCTACGACCCCGCCACGGGGCAGTGGCAGGACTACGGGGTGCAGGTCACGGACAACATCTACGTGCGCAGCATCGACTCCGACGGCCGGTACGTGTACGCCGGTGGCGGCGCGTTGCGGGCCAGCCTCACCCGCCTCGACACGCACACCGGTGAGATCCGGGAGATCCCGCTGCCACCCGGGCACGACGCCGACACCTTCCTCTACGACGTGACCGTCTCCGGCGGGCTGCTCTTCGCCCGGCCGACGCCCTCGACCGACCTGCTCGTCTACTCGCTGGCCGAGCAGGCGTGGGTGGACGTCGTACCCCAGGTCGTGGGTCTGGCGGTGTCTCCCGAGGTGAGCACCGAGGACAGTGGCGTGCGCCGGCGCGAGGCGCTGATCGTGCCGATCGACGGTGCGGTGATCGCCTACGACCTCGACACCCGGCAGCAGCGCCGGATCTCCATGAACCTCCAGGGATCCGCGGCCCGTGGCTGGGCCCTGATGGAGCTGGGCACCGACGGTTTCCCCGGCGCGTCCGTGGTGACCGCGACCAGCAAGTCGATCTTCCACGCCTGGAACCCCGCCACCGGGCGGACGGTCGCGGTACGCGGCGACGCGGAGCTGACGCCGTTCCTGATCCGGTCGATGGCGACCGGCCCGCGCGGCGACATCTACGTCGGCGGGTACGGATCCCCGCCGGGGATCGCCCGGGTGGACGTGGACAGCGGCGCGACCGAGCCGCTCAACGGTGTCGGACAGACCGAGGGGCTCGTCGCCCACGGCGACCGTCTCGTCTTCGGCACCTATCCCGGTGCGCGGATCTACGCCTACGACACCACCCGGCCGTGGGATCCGGCGACGAACCCGGTGACGGACCGCGACCGGGTCGTCTCGCTGGGCAGTCACCAGGATCGACCACTCGGCTGGGCCAGCGCCGGTGACGTCGTGGCCATCGGCTCGATGCCGGACTACGGGCAGCTCGGGGGAGCGCTGTCCCTGTTCAACCCGTCGACCGGCGACCTGCGGGTGTTCCGCGACGTCGTCAAGGACCAGACCCCGCTCGCCCTGGCCTACCGGGACGGCCTCGTCTACGGCGGCACCGGCATCTGGGGCGGCATCGGCATCGAACCGACCACCAGCGAGGGCAAGCTGTTCGTCTTCGACCCGGCGACCGGGAAGGTGGTGTTCGAGACCGTGCCCGTCCCGGGGGAGGAGAACGTCTCGGCCCTCACCTTCGACGACGACGGCAACCTGTGGGGCTTCACCGCGAACGCGCTGTTCAAGTTCGACCCGGACACCCGCACGGTGGTGCTCCGCAAGACCTACTTCGGCGTGGACGACAGCAAGATCTACGCGACCGGCCGGGAGCTCTTCTGGCACCACGGGAAGCTCGTCGGCACCTCGACCGGCCGGCTCTTCGAGATCGACCCCGCGACCCTGGAGATGACGGTGCTGCAGACCGGGATGCAGAACCTGGCCATCGACCGCAACGGCTCCTACTACTACAACCGAGGCAGCACCCTGTACCGGTGGGTGCCGGAGCCCGTGGCGCCCGCCTGCGACCGGACGGTCACCGGAACGCACCACGGCGACCTCGCCGTCTCGGCCGGGACGACCTGTGTCCGGAATGCCGACGTCCGCGGCGGCATCGTCGTACGCCCCGGCGCGGGCGTACTCGTGGAGGATTCACAGCTGCAGGGCGGGGTGGAAGCCGACCACGCGCGCGCCGTGTGGCTCCGCCGGGCCCAGGTCAGCGGCGCGGTGAGCGTGGCCGGCACCGGCGGCTGGGTGGTGCTGTCGGGTAACCGGATCTCGGGATCACTGACCTGCACCGGGAACGACAGCGAACCGACCGACCGGGGCGAGCCGAACAGCGTCACCGGCGACAGCCTGGGGCAGTGCGCCGGAATGTGACGGCGGCGGCACCGCCGGCGGGGCGGCAACCGGTCAGGTTGCCGCCCCGTCCGGCGGCGTCAGGTCGAAGTCGACGGTGAAGGTGTACGACCAGGGCAGCCGCGCGTTCGTCACGGTCCAGCCGGACAGCGTCCGGGTGCCGGTCGCCCACCGGTGCAGATCCCGCGTGATCCGCGCGTGCACGTCGGGCAGCTCGTCGAGCGGTGGGTCGGTCAGTCCCCGCTGCGCCGCCTCCTGTTGCAGGCGTCGCCGCACGACCGGCAGGTAGTGCCCGTCCTCGATGACCTTGCGGGCCAGGAACCGGTCGCGGGCGTCCTGCGAGCGCGGGGTGACCGACAGCGCCGGCGTGACACCGGCGGCGAGGGTGGTGCCGATCGTGTTGCCCGCGGTGTTCCAGCCGCCGTAGGACACGAGCCGGCCCAGCAGGCCCCGGTCGTCGAGTCCGGCGAGCAACTGGGGGTCGCTGCCGTTGGCGAAGCGGATGTCCGCCACGGCCACCCGGCGCCCCGCGGCGACGTGGACCGCGACCGCGTCCGCCACGGCCGTCCAGCCGGTGTCGGCGGACGCGTCGGGTGGGTCGAGCACCCAGTCGCCGGGCTCCGGTGCGGGCGGGTGCACGACGACCACCAGGTCGGCCTCGTCGGCGTCCGCGACCTCCACGGCTCCGAGGGCACGAACCTGGTTGGCGAGGCCGAGCCGCACGGGCCGGTCCTCGTACGGGGCGATCCGGTCCAGGCCGTCCGCGTCCGGGCAGTCGACGGCGATCTTCGGGGTGATTCCCCGGGCCTGCGCCGCCACGCGCGCCACGAGCACGCTGGGCACCTCGTCGGCGCCGGGGTAGGTGAGGACGTCGACGCCGAGCCGATCGATCCAGCGCTGCAACTGTCGCCGCTCCGCCGCCGGCAGTCCCCGCGGCGCGGTGTCGTCGGACGAGATCACGAGGGTGTCCAGGATCCCGTCGGAGGCCATCTCCAACGCGGCGAGCAGCACGGCGTGGTTGCGCGCGCGCCGGCGCACCAGGTCGGTCACGTAGGCGTCCGGCACCTGCCCACGAGCGGCGGCGACCGCCTCGGCCGTCGCCTCGCCCAGGTCGTGCGCGTCCCAGGCGGTCGACAACGCGCCGAGCCGCGCCCCGTGCGTGGCCCAGTAGGCCGGTTCCTGGCGGGAGCGGGCGGCGTTGTCGTACGACGGCAGTCGGGTCACCACGCCGAAGGCGGTGACCGGCACGTCGATCTGGCGCAGGACGTCGAGGCGGGGCAGCACCTGCCCGATCCGGTCGTCGGTGTTGCGCGACGGGATCAGCCCGCCGTGGACGAGCAACTCCAGGGAGACGACGACGTGGTCGACCTCCGTGGAGATCTCCCGGAGCCACCGCGCCAGGGCTGCGATGTCCGCCGGCTGCCGGAACGACGGCATGGCGGCGGGCGGTGGGGTGACGACGTCCAACCCCGCGCACGCCCCGATGGCGACCGCGTAGCCACGGGTGTTGGGTCTCTCGTCCGGCGGCAGCAGGGCGACGCGGGTCATTTCGTCCTCCTCGGGATCGCGGTCGGTGCGGCGTCAGTAGATGCCGGCCGCTGGTTCGGCGAGGACGATCACGCCGTCGTCGACGGTGACCAGGGACGGCTGCCGACCGGCGAGGTCGTGGTTGCCGGTCGGCGCGTACTGGCGGCTGTTGTACTCCAGGTGCGGGGCGGAGAGGTCGAAAACGCTCGCCAGGCGGGCCGAGTGGGCGAGGGCCGCGTCCACCGCCGTGAGGTCCTGCATCGTCACGAAGAGCCCGCGAGCGCGGGCGAAGGCGTACGTGAGCAGGGCGGGCGTCTGGCCCTTGCCGGCCTTCACCACGACTCCCGACCAGCCGTCGCTCAGCACGTGGCGAAGCTGCGCCGGGTCGTGCAGGCCCTCGTCCATCAGTACGGGCCTGCGCCGGCTCTGCTCCCGCACGGCGACCGGATCCGGGCTGCTGTCCCGGGGCCAGGGCTGCTCGACGAAGGCCACGGCCTGGAAGGCGTCGGGTGCCGTCGCCACCAGGGCGTCCAGCATCGCTCCGAGTGCCGCCGGCCCGGGGTAGCCCTCGTTGGGGTCCACCGACAGCATCACGTCGGCCGTCCGGGCCGATGCCACCCGATGCACGTCCGCGATCCGCCGCGCGTCGGCGTCGGGATCGCGACCCGCCACCTTGATCTTCACATGGCGTACGCCGTCGCGGCGCAGCCACTCCTCGAGCGACCACTCGCCGCCGGCGTCGCCGGGCCGCAGCGGGTCGGCGGTGCCGACCACGTGCTGGACCGGCAGCCGCCGGCGCGGTGCGGTCAGGAACTCACCCGGGTAGCGGCCGGCCAACGTCGGATCCACGCACGCGCCGAGGTCGTGGGCGAGGTGGTCGCGGGTGTACATGGTGTGCGCCGGGCGGCCCGCCGCGCGTGCCCACGCGTCGTGCAGGGCGTTGTCGACCGCGCCGAGGCACAGCAGCGCCGCCAGCCGGGGTATCGACTCCGGTGCCGGGACGTCCTCGACGGCGGCACTGGTGTCGGCCACCGCCGCGTGCAGCCGGAGCCACGTGCCGACGGGGTCGGCCGGCTCGGCACCCAGCGCGGCGTGCGCGAACCGCTCGGTGAGGCGGCGCAGGGCGGCGTCCCGTCCTCTGACGTCCAGCCGCGATGTCGGCCATGACCACGGGACGGAGAGCACCGAGGCACCCCGGCCGGTCGCGGCCTCGCCGCGGCGGTTCGTGGCGACCACGTCGACCAGGGCAAGGGTGAACCAGGTGATGGCGCGACCGCTGATCATGAACGGCTGGTCCAGGTCGATCTCCCGGAAGCGGACCTGGGCGTCGCGGACGGTGATGTCGGTGTCAGCGGTGGCTGTCAACTCCGCACCTCGGCACCGAGTTCGACCAGTTGCATGAGGTTCCGGGCGATGTGGAAGGGGTCCTTGACCGGCAACGCCACGACCTGGTCCAGTGGGCGTCCGCCGCGGTCGCGGATCTGGACCCACTCCTCGCCCTCGTCCCGGCCGGGGAACGTCGCGAGGGTGTAGTCCCAGATCAGCTCCGCCCACCGCCCGGCGTCGCGGTCGCCGTAGCGGCGTGCGGCCAGCGCCGTGGTGTACGCCGCCTCGGTGTGCACCCACCACAGCTTCGTGCTCCAGGTCGAACGGACCAGCCTCTCGTAGGGCGTGTCGCCCCCGGTGCCGCGCGGCTCCGTGGCGCCCTCGGCGTCGACGTAGCGGAAGAGCCCCCCGTGCCGGCTGTCCCAGGCCGATGCGCAGAGGGCCTCGATGCTGGTCAGCAGCTCCGCGTCGGTGACCTCGTCGCTCTCGCCGAGCAGGTCGCCCGCCTCCAGGGCGACCCAGACGCCTTCGAGGGCGTGCCCGGGGACCCGGTGCCGGGCGACGAGGGAGGTGTCGTCGGGCAGGTCGGGAATCATCTCCCGGAAGGTGCCGTCGGGCGTGCGGTGGCGGAGCATGGCGGCGCGGTCGGCGGCGAGGTCGGCCAGCGTGTCCGAGGTCATCCGGTCGAGGTGGAGCAGGGCCCGCGCGTGTTCCAGGCGGGTGTTGAGCAGGATCATCCGGGGGCCGAAGGCGACATGCCCGTCGGGGACGGCGTACGGCGGCGTCGCCGCGCGGTTCGTCCGGATGTCCGCGGTCGCCCGGGACAGCAGCGGCTCGGCGACCTCCAGCCACGCCGCCGACCCGGTCGTGCGGGCCAGCTCGGCCAGTCCCATCACGACGAAGCAGTCCGCGTAGACGCTGTGCGTCTCGCCGGCCGGACCGTGGGTGGGGGTGCCGTCCGCGGTGACCACGAAGTGGCAGGTGCCGTCGGGTCGGACGACATGGTCGGCGAGGAACCGGGCACCTCGTTCGGCCAGTGCCACCAGGCGGTCGGCGTCAACGTCCAGCAGCCCCTCCGTGGCCAGCCGGGCCGCTCGCGCGAGCAGCCACACGAACCGCCCCTGCGACCAGGTGAACTTCTCGGTGGAGACGAGCCGGCGGCCGCGGTTGTCGAAGCAGGTGCGGAAGCCGCCCCACCGCTCGTCGACGCCGTGGCGCAGCCAGAAGGGCAGGATCACGTTCTCGAGTTGGACCCGGGCCTCAGCCGTCATCCGACCCCTCCTGGTGCAATCGCTTGCATACCGTGTCGGTGGCTAGAGTAGCGGCACGCTTCACATTCAGCGAGCGCGGCGACAGCCCGAAACAGGAGGACCGAATGAAGCGGCCGACGATCTACTCGATCGCAGAGGCGTGTGGCGTGTCCGCGTCGACCGTCTCGCGTGCCTTCAGCCGGCCGCACGTGGTGAACGCCGAGCTCCGGGAACGCATCCACGCCGCGGCCCGCGAGGTGGGCTACCAGCCCAACAAGGCCGCGCGCGGCCTGGTGACCGGGCGGACGGGCCTGATCGGGCTGCTCGTCCCGGACATCACCAACCCCTTCTTCCCGCCCCTGGTCCGGGCCATCCAGCAGGCGGCCGACAAGCTGGACTCCTCCGTGCTGCTCGTCGACACGGAGGAGCGGGCCGCCGCGGAGCCCCAGCTGATCCGTCACCTCGCCGGCCAGGTCGACGGTCTGCTGCTGGCGTCGCCCCGGTCCTCGTCCGGGCTCAAGGACAAGGTGAACGACCTGCCGTGCGTCGTCATCAACCGGCGGATCCGGGGGTTGCCGGGCGTGACCTGCGACAACACGCGCGCCCTGCAGGCCGCCGGCCGGCATCTGGAGCAGCTGGGCCACCGCAGGGTCGCCATGATGCGCGGCCCCTCCGCCTCCTGGGCGGCACGTCAGCGGGCCGACGCGATCCACGCGTGGGCGGTCCGGTCCGACGTCACGCTGGTCGACCTCGGGCCCTTCGCGGCGTCCTTCGAGGGTGGGCTGGCGGCGGCGAGGGCGCTGCTGGACACCGATTGCACCGCCACCTTCGCGTTCGACGACCTGATGGCGTGTGGCGTCCTGGCGGGGCTTGCCGACGCCGGGGTGCGGGTGCCGGAGGAGCGCAGCGTGATCGGCTGCGACGACGTGCTGCTGGCGCGCACCGTCACGCCCCGCCTGACGACCGTGACGGCCCCGGTGCAGCGGCTGGGACACGTGGCCGTGGAACTGCTGCAGCGCTGCGGCTCGGGTGAGCCGACCGAGGAGATCCGCCTCGACGGCGAGCTCACCCTCCGCGCCTCGACCGGTCCCGCCGCCTGACCGCTGCCGCAACCTGTTGACCCGCCGAAGCTTCGTCGTTAGGGTCTGTGCAACCGATTGCAGAGCCTGAGGAGACGGAATGGGCATGCCGGCGGGGCTGAGCGCGGACGACGTGACCCTGCACGTGACAGCGGATCCGGCCGGCGCCGGTGCCGGTGCCGCACACGTCGCCGCAGACGTCATCCGTGACGCGATCGCGGCCCGTGGCAGCGCCCGGATCGTGCTGGCGGCGGCGCCCTCGCAGCAGGAGATGCTCGCGGCGCTGGTACGCGATGCCTCGATCGACTGGTCCCGGGTGCATGCCTTCCACATGGACGAGTACGTGGGACTTCCGCAGACGCATCCCCAGGCGTTCGGGCAGTGGTTGCAGGAGCGGTTGTCGGTCGCCGGGCTCGGGTCGTTCACGCGACTGCGGCCCGAAGCGGACCCGGTCACCGAGGCCGTCCGCTACGCCACGCTGCTGGCGCAGGGCCCGATCGACCTCACCTGCATGGGCATCGGCGTCAACGGACACATCGCCTTCAACGAGCCCGACGTCGCCCGCTTCGACGACCCGGCCGCCGTGCGAGTGGTCGAACTCGACCCGGTCTCGCGTCAACAGCAGGTCGACGAGGGGCTGTTCGCCCGGCTGGAGGACGTGCCGGCCCAGGCGGTCACCTTGACCGTGCCGACGCTGCTGAGCGCGAACTCGATCGTCGTCACCGTGCACGGCCGGCACAAGGCGGCCGCGCTGAGGCTCGCCCTGACCGGACCCATCGGCCCGGCCTGCCCCGCGAGCGCGCTCCGGACGCACCGATCGGTGTCGGTGCACGCCGACGCGGCAGCCGCGAGCGGTCTGGACGAGCTGACGTGACCCCACCGGGGCAGCAGACGCGCATCGAGGGCCGGCTCGCCGACGGTCGCCCCGTACGGCTGCGGATCTCCGGCGACCGCATCTCGTCCATCGAGGAGACCGAGCCGACGCCGGACCAGCCCACGATCCTTCCCGGGCTGGTTGACCTGCAGGTCAACGGATTCGCCGGCGCGGACGTCAACGCCGAAGACGTTTCGGTCGCCACCGTGGTCGAGTTGACCCGGTCGCTGTGCCGCCGGGGCGTCACGTCGTACTGCCCCACGATCATCACGGCCAGCCAGGAGAAGATCCTCTCCACCCTCGACGTGATAGCCGCCGCCCGCGCGAGCGACCCCCTGGTCGCCGACGTCGTCGTCGGCGTACACGTCGAAGGCCCCTACCTGGCCGACGCGGACGGCCCCCGTGGCGCGCACGACCGGCGGCACGTCCGTGACCCGGACCCGCGGGAGCTCACGCAGTGGCTCGACGCCGCCCCGGGCCTGGTACGCCTCGTCACGCTGGCGCCCGAACGGTCCGGCGCGACGCGGTACGTCCGCGCCGCCACCGAGGCCGGGATCGTCGTCGGCCTGGGACACACCGCCGCGACACCGGAGCAGGTGCGGGCGGCGGTCCACGCGGGAGCACGGCTCTCCACCCACCTCGGGAACGGCTCGCACGCCGTCCTGCCGCGGCATCCCAACCACCTGTGGGCGCAGCTGGCGGAGGAGGCCCTGACGGCGAGCTTCATCGCCGACGGTCACCACCTCCCCGCTGACACGTTCACCGCCATGGTGCGGGCGAAGGGCGTCGAACGCTCGGTCCTGGTCAGCGATTCGGCGGCCCTCGCCGGCTGCCCGCCCGGCGAGTACCGCACCCCGGTCGGCGGCTCGGTCACCGTGGACGCCGACGGCCGGCTCAGCCTGACCGGCACCGAGTTGCTGGCCGGCAGCGGCCGTTCGCTGTTCGACTGCGTCCGGTGGGCGCTGCGGCAGACCGGCTTCGGTCTCGCGGACGTGTGGTCGATGGCGTCGACCGTGCCGTCCCGGCTGCTCGGATCACCCGACCGGGGAGTCGTCGCCGTGGGGGCCCGAGCCGACCTCGTGCTCGTCCGCGGACCCGACGGCCCGCCACGGCAGGCGGAACCCCGGCTGCTCGCCACGATCGTAGGCGGCGTGGCCGTCCATGCCGGCAACGGCGCATCTGCTGAGTGCGGCAGGGCCGCCGGATGACGACCGATGCGGCTGTCGACCAGGGCCGGCCACCGGGCTGACCGGTCAGCCGCCCCCTGGCCGTGCTGCCGAACCTGCCGCCCTGCCCGGTCAGGTGTGCGGGCGGGGCGCCACGAATCCGGGAGCCGGCTGCGGGGACGTGCCGGTCACCTGCGTGATGATCTCCGCGGCGACGTCACGCAGTTTGCGGTTTCGGTGCTGGGACGCCTGCCGGAGCAGGGCGAAAGCCTCCGCGGCGGTGCATCGCTGCTGGCCCATCAGCACACCGAGGGCCTGGTCGATGACGCTGCGGGAGGCCATCGCGTCGGTGAGTTGCCGATGCAGCAGTGCCTGGTCGGCCTGGCGGAGCATGACGGTCAGCGCGGCTGTCCCCTGGTCGGTGAACGTCACGGCCTGCCGGCGTGCCCGATCGTCGAAGGCGGCGGGATCGGTGCCGTACAGGTTCAACGCGCCGACGGCCTCGCCGTCGACCGTCATCGGCAGTGACAGCGAGCTGACAATGCCGAGCCGGAGCGCGTGTTCCCGGTAGCGGCACCAGCGGCCGTCCTCGCGCAGGTCGACGACCTCGACGGCCCGTCCACTGCGCAGGGCCTGGAGGCAGGGACCCTCGTCGGCGCCGTACTGGATCTCGTCGGCCCGGGCGGCGAGGTCGTCGCTGGCGGCGACGGTGAAGGCGCCACCGCCCCGGCGCACCGTCAGCCCGCAGGCCACGGCGGGGGTGACGACCTCGGCCGCGACCCGGACGACCTGGTCGAGGAACACGTCGACGTGAGGCGAGTCGACGAGCAGGACGAGCAGCCGGCCGTACGCCGAGGCCAGGTGCGAATCAGCAGCATCGGACACCACCGCTACCTCCTGAAACCGTGTCCGTGGGTTTCCACTGAAGTGACGTACCGTCCTGGCCCGCTCCCTGAGGCGCGCCGGTCGGTGTATCTGATCAACGAGCGCACGCGCTCGGACGAGGGGGGTGCGCATCGGACGGGATGCGGCTAGGGTCGACGTGGGTTCGGACATGAGCCCAGGACCAGTGCCGCCCACCGACGGTGGGCCGAGCACCGACCCGGTCCGGACACCCTCACCGAGGAGCAGCTCATGTCCGTCCATCAGGCGCCGCACCCGGCACCGTCGGAAATTACCCGCCAGTCCATCCTGTCCCTCACGGTCGTCGTGGAGGGCCCGGCGACGGTGGTGGAGGTCCGGGGGCCCCTCGACATGGGCACCGTGGACCTGCTCGTCGACCTCGTGGACCGGGTGACGTCCGGCCGACCGCTTCCGGTGCTGGTGCTCGACCTGAGCGGGGTGAGCTTCTTCTGCGCGGCCGGGATCACCGCGCTGCTGACCGTGCGCCGGCGAGTCGCCGCACGGGGCTGCTCGCTGGTCGTGCGCAGGCCGTCCCGGATCACCGTCGCCGTCCTGAACATGGTCGGCCTCAGGGACGAATTCACCACCGAGTGACCTGCCTTTCGCTCCGCTCTCCGGTCGTACGCCGGGCTGGCGGACCCGTGCTGCCCCTCGACCACGGGTCGAACTCGCCTGCCGGCAGACGTACCCGAAGTTGATCAACCTAAACCTGGCGGGTCGCCGAGCGGTCGAGCAGCGTTGCGCAGGCTCCGCCTGCGGCATTGGGGCCAGTGCTACCTGGCCTCCTGGGCGGCCTTTCTCAGGTCTGGGCTCGACGAATCCGCGTCGTCGAGGTTGCCGGCGAGCGAGTCCGGGGCGCGCATACGCCACGCGTCGGTGACGAGTTCCTGCAGGCGGTCGACGGTCACCTGCGCCAGCCGCAGCATTACCAGGGGCAGCCCGTCGTACGCGGGCGTGGTGAAGAAGACCTCGGGCTCGCCGAGGAGCAACGCCTGCTTCTCCGCTTCGTCGCCGACGTACAGCACCGCGATGTCGGTGCGGATGAGGCGCGGCGCACCGGGTCTGCGCTCCGGGTAGGACCAGACGAAACCCTTGTCGGCTACCCGGAAGTCGAAGCCGTCACTGTCGATCTCGACCACGTGAGGCAGCGCCAGTGCCAGGCGACGGACATCGTCGGCATCAGCCATCGAGGTTGCTCCAGGACATCGCTCCCGCACACGCGCAGACTAGTGCTGTGTCCATTAACGTTCACCGGGTTTTCGGTGGGTTGTTGTGGATCCTCGCCGAATTGGCGAGCGACTCCCCACTGGCTGGTGGGGCGGGCCACAGCCGGCCATCTGGACCCTCACACCGCCCGGTGGGCGGCGGGGGTCACGTCGGGACCGGCCGGTGCCGGGGAGGTGCCAGCCGGCTCGACGGTGCGTGACCACCTCAGGCAGCGTAACGGCTGTGGGGGTGGTGGATCCGCCGCCCGGGGTGCGGGTGGCGATGCTGGCCGCCGCGACCAAGTCGCGGTGGCCCGAGAACTGGCAGTGCGGGCAGGTCAGGGTCCGCCCCCGCGGCTTCGGCACGCGTCGCCGGCATGTCGGGCAGGTCGACGAGGTGCCACGTTCGTCGACGAGGTGGACGGTGATGCCGGCGAGGGTGGCCTTGTCGGTGAGGATTTGAAGGAGGCGGCCGATCTGCCACTGCCGTAGTCGCAGGTTGTGCCGCCGCCCCGCCGACACGTCCAGGACCCCGCGGGGGTCGCCGACGTGCAGCACCCCCACCCGCTGATCGACCGCCCAGGCGACGACGGTGCGGGCGGCTTCGTGTTGGGCCTGCTGCACCCGCCGCCGATGCCGACCCTCCACCCTGCGGGCCCGGGCCCGGTACTGCCGCCACCGCCGCGACCCGCGCTGACCCGGCTTCGGCGCGCGTCGGGCGACGGCACGTCGGCGGGCTTTGGTGTCGGCCAGGTGCATGCGGTGCTCGGCGCGGATCGCCCGCCCCGACACCAACAACGCCTCCCCGCCGGGACCGGCGACGGCGTAGGGGTGGATGATGCCCACGTCCACACCCGCCACCCGGCCGGGGTCCGGCCCCTCACCCGACGGGTACACCGCCACCGGAACTTCGGCGGTGACGTCGAGGAACAGCCGGCCGCCCTCGCACAGCAGGGTGATCGAGCGGACCTGCTCGACCGGATACGGCACCTCACGGGCCAGACGCACCCACAACGCTGGGGTGCGCTTCGCGGTCGGGATGCGCACCCGCCGGCCGTCGAGGGTGAAGGTGCCGTGGTACCAGCGCACCGGCATCAACCCCCGCCGCCGGCGCGGGAACCGCGCCGACAGGTCGCCTGCCTTGCGGCGTTTCGCCGCCGCAAACCACGCATCCGAGAACCGCCGTAACACCGACCGCGCGCCAGTCGAGTCCAGCTCGGCGAACGTGCCCGGGCCGGAGGCCGACAACTCCCGATACAAGTCCTGATAGCCCGCCAGCGGCGCATCCCGGCGGCGGCGCCGCCACGCGTTGACCTCCAACACACACGCCCACACATCACCGGCCGAGCGCAGCAGCCCGAAACACCGTCGCCGCTGCGCGGGGGTCACCCGCAGCGCGACACGAGCGGTTCGATGCACCACCGGCAGCGCAGCAGGGTCCCGACGACGAGGCACAAACCGAAGCCAACACCACCGGTACGACAATTTTCAGAAACGACGGGTTACCCGGTCAACGTTCGAAGACGAGGCACTACAACTAACCGCTGCGCCGGACGCGGTCGCCGCCGGCCCGCGGGATCCGACAGCGAGGCGACCCGTCCGTGGCGGCAGCGGAACACCCACGTCGGTGCACCGGTCCGAACTCCGCTCGTCCTGCGACCTCGGCAGGCCGCCACGCCGGCGCTCGTCGCCCCGTCCGGTCAGCATGGCGGCGAGGTGGCCAATACGTTCCGGATGGCGGCTGCGATCACCGGGTCCACCGGGAACCGCGCCTCCAGCCATTCGAGGATGACCCGGGCGGCCGCACGGTTTGCCCGGTAGCCGGGCACCATCGCGGCCAACGGCAACGCCTCCGCCGGATACGCCTGCTCCACCCGCCGGGCAGGATCGAACGGGTCGCGCCGGTGCGGGATGCCGGGGGAGGTGAGCCGGAGCAGGTCGATCACCCGGTCCACGGCGTACGACTGGATGAACCGCGACGCGGACAGCCGTTCGCCCCGGAGCTCGCGGTGCATGCCGACGTAGATGTTGGTGAGCGCCTCGTTGAGGTGGAAGTCGGGCGTGTCGTGCGGCGGGCACACCGCCGGCTGCCCGCTTCCGGCGAGCCCGGCGGGCGCGTCGGGACGCTGCCAGACGATTCGGGCGCCGGCATATGGCAGCCGGGTCAACTCGTCGATGGTGAGGACCGCGTACTCGACGAAGATCCCGTCGGTGTAGAGCGCCTTGCGGGCGTTGCGGTCGTTGGCGAAGCTGTACGCCACCGGGCAGGGCGCCGCGAGCCAATCGATCGAGTCGACGTAGCGTGGCACGGCGCCGTCGGCGACGACCAGGAAGAAGTCCAGGTCGGAGTGTGCGTCGAACCGATCGTGTTCGTCCCCTGCGGAGCCGAGGCCGAGCAGGGCCACCGTGTCCGGCAGGGTGGCGAGGTGGGCCGCGAGATCGTCCAGCCGTCGTAGCGTCGGGTGCACGCCGTCGTCCCTTCCGTGAAGAGTCGACGTTTCAGCCCGTACGGCCGTAGCCGCCGCCGGGGTCGCGACACCGATGTCGCGATGCTGTGCCGAGTGGCGGGCGGCGTTCAACGGCGAGCCCTGAGTCGATCAGGCCGCCTCGGCAGCGGCACCACAGCCAACTCAGGCATAACCTCGGGCAAAAATGGTTCAAATCGGGCAATATGAGCAGCATGGATCAAGGGGGCCCTGCGTCCGGCGATGATGCCGCCAAGACCCCACCCGAGAAACGAGGCGGCGCGCTGTCGATCGCCGCGGCCGCAGCGGTCGGAGGCTTCCTCTTCGGTTACGACACGGCGGTGGTCAACGGCGCCGTGGATGCCGTGCAAGCCAGGTTTCACCTGTCCTCCCTGGTCCTGGGGGCGGCGGTCTCCACGGCGCTGCTCGGCAGTGCGGTCGGCGCGTGGTTCGCCGGACCACTGTCGGATCGGATCGGCCGGGTGCGGATCATGCTCATCACCGCGATCGTGTTCGCGGTCAGCGCAGTCGGATCGGCGTTGGCGGTGGGCCCGATCAGCCTCACTGCCTGGCGGGCCGTTGCCGGCATGGCGGTCGGGGCGGCCAGCGTGATCGTGCCCGCCTACATCGCCGAGATCGCTCCTGCGGAAAAACGAGGCCGATTCGGCTCGCTGCAACAACTTGCCATCGTGACCGGGATCTTCGCCGCGCTGCTTGCCGACTACGCCCTGGCAGCCTCGGCCGGGGGTGCCAGCAAGGACGTTCCATGGGGTGGTGAGGCATGGCGGTGGATGTTCGCCTCGGCCGCCGTCCCCGCAGCGGTCTACCTTGCCCTGGCGCTGCGGATACCCGAGTCCCCGCGCTATCTGGTCCGGCGCCGGCGCGGCGAGCAGGCCCGTGAGGTGCTGGAACGGTATGTCGGTGACGGTGTGCGGCTGCGCGAGATCGAGCGATCACTGGCCGGCACGAAGGAGACGATAGACCTGTCCGACCTGCGCGGCGCCACGGCTCGTGACCGCCGCTCCGGGCTGTTGCCGATCGTCTGGACCGGGATCATCCTGGCGGCGCTGCAGCAGTTCGTCGGCATCAACGTCATCTTCTACTACTCCACCACGCTCTGGCGCGCCGTCGGCTTCACCGAGAACGAGGCCTTGGTGACGAGCGTGATCACGAGCGTCATCAACATCGCCGGCACTCTCCTCGCGATCGCCCTCATCGACCGGGTCGGTCGCAAGCCGTTGCTCACCGTCGGCGCTGCCGGCATGGTCGTCACCCTGGGGACCCTCGCCTGGTGCTTCAGCCGCGCCTCCGGCACCGGGGAGAACCTCACTCTCCCTCCCGGCGTGGATGTCGTCGCCCTCCTCGCGGCCAACCTCTACGTGGTGTTCTTCGCGGCAAGTTGGGGACCGACACTGTGGGTGCTGCTCGGCGAGATGTTCAACAACCGCATCCGCGTCACCGCGGTCGCGGTGGCGGGGTCCGCGCAGTGGATCGCCAACTGGCTGGTGACCATCACCTTTCCGAGCCTCGCCCACGTCAGCCTCCCACTCACCTACGGCATGTACACCGCCTTCGCGGCGGTTGCCCTCGTCTTCGTCCGACGCGTCCGCGAAACCAGGGGACGGGAGCTGGAGACGATGTAGCGGCCCGAGCCGCCACGGGGGTGCTGCCGTCGCTGGCGCGACGAGGACGGTCAGCAGGGCCTGGGCGATCATCGGCGAGGTGCCCAGGGGGAGGCGGGTCATGGACACCGGCGTTCTTCCGCTGATGAGTCGGTGGCCTTCGGGCGGCAGCTTCGGCGTCACTGGCTGTTCAGCATGGGTCGGTTACCTACCATGTCGTGGCTGATCCCAGACTTGCCGCGCGACACGGCGCCGGCACCTACGACATCCTGCTGCGGTCGGGTAGGCAACGGGTGACCGTGCCGGTCGAGGTGACAGCACTCCCCGAGCGCGAGCCGGGGGACAACCTCGCCTACGGAGAGAAGGCGACGGCATCCTCGACCCACGGCAGGTTCGATCCGTGCGGCGCGGTGGACGGCGACAGCGCCTGGCAGAACTGGTCCACGTCCACCGGCTGGAACGACGGGACCAGCCGGGTGTTCCCCGACTGGCTGGCCGTCGAATGGCCGAAGCCCGAGCGGATCGAGCGCGTCGAGATCCACACCTACGCCACCCCCACCAGTCCCGCGTCCCGCCAGGGCATCAAGGACTTCGACGTGCAGGTGCGCGAAGGCGGAACGTGGACGACGGTCCGCGAGTTCCGGAACAACACCGCCGCGCACATCACCGCCTCCTTCCCGGTCCGGGAAACCGACAGCGTGCGGGTCGTCGTGCACAGCTCCAACAGCGGTGACTACTCCAGGATCCTCGAACTCGAGGCGTACGGGCCGGCGACCTGACGCCGCCTGGCCGAGCTGGTCGACAAGCCGTGACCTGTCGGCGAGGCCGTTCCGACGGCCTCGCCACGGTTGCGGTGGCCCCGGCCGGTCAACGGCGGTGGAAGCCCGCGTCAGCGGTTCCGCCATCGCAGGAGGGCCCGGAGTGGGCCACCCGACAGAAACGGTGGGCAGTACGTGTGGCACCGGCGGGAACCGGCATGATGAGCCGGTGAAGATCCTGTCCATCCAGTCTTCGGTCGCCTACGGCTACGTCGGCAACTCGGCGGCGGCCTTTCCTCTCCAGCGGCTCGGGCACGAGGTCTGGCCGGTACTGACGGTCCACTTCTCCAACCACACCGGGTACGGCGCGTGGCGAGGGCCGCTGCTGGCGCCGGCCGACGTGGCCGAGGTGATCGCGGGCATCGCGGACCGCGGGGTTCTCGGCAGCGCTGACGCGGTGTTGTCGGGCTACCAGGGCGACCCGGCGATGGGCGCGGTGATCCTCGACGCGGTGGACAAGGTCAAGGCGGCCAACCCGGATGCCGTGTACTGCTGTGACCCGGTGATGGGCGACGCCGGCCGCGGGATGTTCGTCCGGCCCGGCATCCCGGAGTTCATGCGGGACGTCGTCGTCCCGCGTGCGGACATCATCACCCCGAATCACTTCGAGCTGGACTTCCTCGCCGGCCGTACGACGAACTCGTTGACGGAGTTGCTGGAGGCGGTCGACGTGGTGCGCGAGACGGGGCCGCGGCACGTCCTGGTCACCAGCGTGCTCCACGGCGACGTGCCGGTGGGGTCGCTGGAGGTGGTGGCCGTCTCGGACGAGGGCGCCTGGGCCGTGACGACGCCGCTGCTGCCGATCAGCCCGAACGGCGGCGGTGACGTCACCGCGGCGCTGTATCTCGCGCATCTGCGGACGACGGGCTCGCCCGCGACGGCACTGGAACGCACCATCGCCTCCGTCTTCGCCGTACTCGAGGCGACCCTCGCGGCGGGCACCCGGGAGATCCAGCTGATCGCGGCCCAGGACGCGATCGCCGAGCCGCCGACCAGGTTCACCGCCCGGCGGCTGCGCTGACTGTCAGCATGGCGGCGTCGGTACGTCTGACGCCTCGCCGGCGGGTCGTGGTCCGGCCACCAGAGAACAGCCGGGGGACGGGCCAGAGCCCGTCCGGCCGGGATCGGCCACGGCCCGGTCATCGAGCGGCGCTGACGAACGGCCGCGCAGGCCCGGTGGCCGGCGACTGCGTGCCGGAGCGGCGCGGGAGCAGGAACGGGGTGGCCAGGAGCAGCACGCCGGCGACACCGATCGCGACGCGTACGTCGGTGGCCCCGGCCAGAACGCCCCACAGCGCGGTGAGCACCGCGATCGCCCCGGTGCCCGCGATGTTCCACGCGACCAGCACGCGGCCGACCCGGTCAGCCGGTACCCGCTCGAGTCGCTCGGTGGCGAACAGCGGGTTGAACAGGCCCATGCAGGTGATCAGCCCCAGTTCGACCGCGATCACCAGGACCACGCCGGCCGCGCCGGGCGTCACGAAGAACAGGCCGATCGGCCACAGCGCGCGCAGCGTCCCCGAGACGAGCAGGATCCGGCGGCGCCCGTAGCGGGCTTCCAGACGCGGGGCGAGCTGGGCGCCGACGAAGCCGCCGACGCACGGCAGCCCGAACGCCAGGCCGTACTGCCAGGCCGCCCAGCTCAGGTCGCCGAGGAGCAGCACGGCCAGCAGCGGTTCGGTTGCCATGATCAGCGCGTTGACGGTCACGGTGTTCAGGAAGAGCGCGCGCAGTTCACGGTCGGCGAGGATGAACCGCCACCCCTCCGACAGGTCCGCACCGCGTAGCCGGGTAGCCGTTCCGTGCGCCGGGCGCGGTTCCCGCTCCCGGATCATGCCGATCCCGAGCGCGGACAACAGGAACCCGACCGCGTTGGCGATCAGGGTGACGACCGGCCCGATGAGACTGATGGCCGCCCCGCCCAGGGTCGGCCCCACGGCGGTGGCCGTCCAGGTGGTCGACTCGAAACGCCCGTTGGCGGCCAGCAGCTGGTCGGGGCGCACGATCGACTTCAGGTAGGCACCGCTCGCGGAGACGAACGCGATGTTCCCCGCCGCCCCGACCACGGAGACGATCAGCAGCTGGGTGTAGGTCAACAGCCCGAACGCGAAGGCGATCGGGATGCTCAACAGGGCCGCGAACCGGACGACGTCCGCGGCGATCATGACCGGTTTCTTGCGCTGCCGCTCGACCCAGGGGCCGAGGGGAAGCGCCAGCACCGCGCCCACCGCCAGCCCCGCCGCGGCCAACGCGGAGACCGCGGCCGGACCGATGCCGAGCACCTGGATCGCGATCAGCGGGAACGCCCCGAACCCCAACCAGGTACCCATGGTGCTGGCCGCGAACGCCGACCACAACCACCCGAACGAACGCCCCAGACGTTGCCGCACGCTGCCCCTCCCGTCACAACCAATCGTTGACGGCGACGATTCGACCAGCTCGGGTGACCAGTAATCCAACAACGACCGCGCTGGCGAGCCACAACCAGCGTTTGTGCAGCCGTAGGATCTGGGCGTGGATATCGAGGCCGTGCGCACCTTCGTCGCCGTCGCCGACGCAGGACAGTTCCAGGAAGCGGCCATCGACCTGGAGATCACGCAGCAGGCTGTCTCCAAGCGCGTGGCCAACCTCGAACGCCGCCTCGGAGTCACCCTCTTCACCCGCACCGCCCGTGGCGCCCAGCTCACCCTCGACGGGCAGGCGTTCCTCCCGCACTCCCGCGAACTGCTCCGAGCTGCCGAACGGGCCGCCGCCTCGGTCCGGCCGGGCGAACGCGCGCTGCGCGTTGACGTCCTCAACCGACGCATCGCCCCGGCCGTGACGACGCAACGCTTCTACCGGGCGCACCCGGGGATCGAGCTCGACGTCGTCACGCTTTCGAACGCCAACGTCGAGACGGCCATCGAGGCCGTCCGCGCCAGGGAGATCGACGGAACCTTCCGGGCCGTACCCGTACCGGCCCGCGAGCTACCCGACGGCATCCTGGTCGAGCGGGCCCTGGACGACCCGCTGCAACTGCTCGTCGGCCACTCCCACCCGCTTGCCGCTGCTCGTTTCCTGACCCCGGCCGACCTGGCCGGGCACCGCATCTGGATTCCGGGCATCAAGCGGGGCACCGAATGGGCCGCCTACTACGACGAGCTCACCGAAGCGTTCGACCTGCGGATCGACGCGATCGGCCCGAACTTCGGCACCGAGGCGCTGCTCGACGCGATCGCCGACTCCGCCGACCTGGCCACCCTCGTGGGCAGCGGTGACCGGTACATCTGGCCAACCGCCCACGACCTGCGCCGCATCCCGCTGTACGGCCCGACGCCGGTCTACCCGCACTCGTTCGTGTGCCTCGCGGGCAACCCGCACCCCACTCTCACCGCACTCCGCCAGCACCTGACGGCTGCCCGCCCGGCCACTCCGGCCGAGGTCTGGGTGCCGAGCTGGGCCAGCCGCCGCGCCTGACGCCGGACGGGACGCGCTCCGGCGTCACCCCTGTCCCCCGAAGAGGCAGTACGGGTCGCTGTTCGCGGAGCCGGAGGGGTCGTTGCCGCCGGCAACGCACGTCGTGCGACCCGTGCCGACCGGTTCAGCCTGCATGACGGTGAGCTGCCGGGCACGCGACCCGCGAGCGCGCCGGGTACGGGGCCGGCCGGACCCGTTCCATGATGATTCGTTCCGTGGTCGGCGCGGCAGGGGCCGGCCGGGGTTGACCCTCTCCCGGGGGGAGGGTCGAGGCTGTTGGAGGCGCCGGTGACGGGGTTGATGCCGATCGGGGTGTTCGCGCGAGCGACCCGGTTGTCCGTTCGAGTGCTGCGTAACTATGACCGGCTGGGTCTGCTCGTCCCGGCGTCGGTCGATCCGGATACCGGCTACCGCCGGTACAGCGTTGACCAGTTCCCCCGAGCGGGGCTGGTCCGGCGGCTGCGAGAGCTGGAGGTGCCGTTGCCCGAGATCGCCGAGATCCTGGCGGCCGAAACCCCGGAGCAGACGCGCGCCGTCATCGAGCGGCACCGGGAACGCGTGGCCGCGCGGGCGGCCCGGCTCGACGAGATCGCCGGGCGGTTGGGGGCCGTGCTGGCCGAGCCGGGACGCGTGCCGAGCTGGCTGCACGTGTACGAACGGTGGCGCGATGCCCAGCCCACCGCCCGCATACTGGTGCGTACCCCGCTGACCGGGCTGGCCGAGGCGCTGGCGCCCGGGTTCGCGCGGCTGTTCGGCGGCCTCGCCGCGCAGGGGATCGCCCCGGCGGGGCCGGTCGGGGCCCGATACCTCAGCGACGACCTCGATGCGGCGGAGTTGGAGGTCGAGCTGTTCGCGCCGGTGGAGCGCCCGCCCCGACCCACCGCGGCGATTGCGGCCGGGGAACTGCCGGGCTGCCTGCTCGCCGCGACCGTCCACGAGGGCGGCTACGACGACATCGAGACCGCCTACCGGTCGCTGGGACGCTGGATCGCCGAGCACGACCGGGCGCTGGCGGGCCCGGCCGAGGAGCGCTACCTCGTATCGCCCGCACCCGGCACACCCACGGCCGCGCTCCGCACAGAGATCGCCTGGCCGGTCCGTCCCCCGTCCGGCCCGTCCCGACCAGCAGACAAGGAAACCAAATGATCATCGAGAACGTGGCGTTCCCCGCCGGTCGGCACTGCGAGACCACCACGCTCGGTGCCCTGCTGCGCCACGAGGGCGTCGACCTGTCCGAGCCCATGCTGTTTGGCCTCGGCGAAGGGCTGGGCTTCGTCTACTGGGATGCCAGGAGCATGGACTTTCCGTTCCTCGGCGGCCGCACCAAACCGACCACGATCACCCGGACCGTGGCCGACCGGCTGGGCCTGACGCTGCACATCCAGGAGACCGCCTCGCCCCGTAAGGCCTGGCAGAACGTGGTCGCCGCCCTCACCGCCGGACGCCCGGTCGGCCTGCAACTGGACTCCTACCACCTGGACTACTTCAGCACGAAAGTCCACTTCGGGGCCCACTTCGCCGCGATGTACGGCTACGACGACACCCACGCCTACCTGATCGACACCGCCCAGCAGGGCGGCACCGTGACGACCACGCTGACGAGCTTGGAACGGGCCCGCAACGAACGCGGACCGATGACCGCCCGCAACCTCTCCTACACCATCGCCAGCCCCACCGGCCGGCCCGATCTGGGCCACGCCATCCGGGCGGCCATCCGCAACAACGCACACACCTTCCTCAATCCACCCATCGCCAACCTCGGCCATCGCGGCATCGACAAGGCGGCCCGACAGGTGGCGCGATGGCTCGACCGCTCCAGCGACCCGTCCCGCGACCTCCCGCTGGCCGCAGCGCTGATGGAAGGCGGCGGGACCGGTGGCGCCCTGTTCCGCGCCATGTACCACGACTTCCTCGCCGAATGCGCCACGATCGTCGACGACGACAACGTCCGCCGCGGTCACCAGCTGTACGCCGAGATCGCCCCGTCATGGACCGAGGTCTCCCACCACATCACGGCCGCCGGAGAAACCGGCGACCCGGACCATTTGACCCGCGCCTCGGTACTCCTCACCGAACTCGCGGCCAGGGAACGCCACGCCATGCAGATCCTGACCGGCATCCGCACCGACTGACCACCTCAACGCGGCTCCCGTGCCCGCTCGAACACGGCAGCGGGTCCGGCATCGCCTGTCGCTCGTCGGTCACCTCGAAGCGGCATGTCGCGGGTCACGTGTCGCGCACGAGGTCCCAGTCATCCGTACCGGGCGAAGATCCTCCGTACGACGGCCAGTTCGTCGCCCCACGCTACGTGGTCTCTCGGCGTCCCGTTTCCGGCAGGGACGTGTCCTCCGACCGTCCGATGCGGGCGGTGCGCCCGGAACGTGCCGGCCCCTACCACGATTCTGCCCAGCCGACCTCCCAGCCGGGCACGCGTACGATCGCCCTGCCCGGCTCCGGCACCGGCCCACGCGAAGCAATGGAGGCTCGTGATGACAGAAGAGATCCCACCCGGCGGACGGGTGCTGTTCATCGGCGACAGCATCACCGACGCGGGACGCAACCGCGAGCGGTCCGACGACCTCGGTGGCGGATACGCCATGATGGCCTCGGCCTGGTTCACCGCCCGGCACCCGCAGCACGCCGTCACCTTCCTCAACCGGGGTGTCAGCGGCGACCGGGTCCGCGACCTGCGCGCCAGGTGGGACGACGACTGCCTGCGGCTCGCGCCGCAGGTGGTGTCGGTGCTGATCGGCATCAACGACACCTGGCGCCGGTACAGCGCCGGTGATCCCACCACTGTGGAGGAGTTCGAACGCGACTACCGGCACATCCTCGACCTGACCCGACGGCGGCTCGACGCCGCCGTCATCCTGATCGAGCCCTTCCTCATCCCGCTCGACGACGGACAGCGGGCATGGCGCGAAGACCTCGGGCCGAAGGCCGACGTGGTGCGCAAACTGGCCGTCGACTTCGACGCGACGTTGGTGACGGTGGACCACCTGTTCGGTGCCGGGACAGCCGACGAGCAGGTCTGGACGGCGGACGGCGTGCACCTGACGCAACCGGGTCACGCCCTGCTGGCCCAGCAGTGGCTGCGGGCGGTCGCCGCCCGGGACCTGGCAACCGCCCCGACAACTGTCCTGTGACGATTCGCGAGCGGAGACGGCGGGACCAGGGATGTCCGCCGATGACCTCTCCTACCCGTCGCCGGCGGGGCGCTCGCGCACGACCAGTTCGTCGATCTCCAGCCGACCGATGCGCAACTCGCGCACGACGGCCCGGCGGATCGCCAGCCGACCGACGGCCAGCGCCCCGACGGCGACCGCCCCGACGGCCAGCGCGCCCACGGCAAGCGCTCCGAGCGACGCCGCGCCCGCCGCCCGCGCGCCCGCCGCCGTGCCGACGGGCGTCCCGCCCGCCCGCGCGCCCCGTACCGCTCGTGTCATCCGCTCATTGTCCGCGCGGCGCCGGCCCGGCGTGCCCGGAATCGCGCACCGACGGGCGTCCGTGTCTGATCGGGGCGCGGCCGGACCTGGCGAACGCCGCGGAGCGGGCGTGACGCGAGGTCCGCGATGTCACCGCCTGGCCCTATCCTCGGGCCCGTGACCGCCGACCTGCGCCTGCGCCCCGTACGCGACGACGACCTGCCCCACTTCTTCGACCACGAGCAGGACGTCGAGGCCAACTGGATGGCCGCCTTCGGCCCGGAGGACCCGTCCGACCGGGCGCGGTTCGACGCGCACTGGCGCCGGGTCCGCGCCGACGAGCGGATCGTCGCCCGCACGGCCGTCGTCGACGACGAGGTCGTCGGCCACGTGACCGCCTTCCCGGTCGACGACAAGACCGAGGTCAGCTACTGGATCAACCCGCGCCGCTGGGGCCGGGGCTACGCCACCGCCGCGCTCGCCGCCCTGCTGCGCGAGCTGCCCCAGCGGCCCGTGCACGCCCGCGCCGCCAAGGACAACCGGGCCTCGCTCGCCGTGCTGCGTAAGTGCGGCTTCGTCGTCACGGGCGAGGACAGGGGGTACGCCAACGGCCGCGGCGCCGAGGTGGAGGAGTGGGTGCTGGAACTCGCCGACCGCTGAACCGGCCCCGCGCCCGCCGCGCGGGCTGCCCCGGGTGACCACTACTCTCGCGGGGTGGACTGGCTGGAACTCATCGGCTGGACCGGCTCGGCGCTGCTGGTCTGGTCGCTGCTGCAGACGCGTATTCTCCGGCTGCGTGCCCTGAACCTGCTCGGGTGTCTGATCCTGATCGGCTACAACGCCGCGGTGCAGGTCTGGCCGATGGTCGGGCTGAACGTCGTGCTGGCCGTGATCAACGTCTGGTACCTGCGCGCCATGCTCGCCACCCGCCACGACGAGGCGACCTACCAGGTGGTCGAGGTCGGCGTGGACGACCAGTTCCTCGCCCACACGCTGCGCGTCCACGGCGCGGACATCGCCCGCTTCAACCCCGGCTTCCGCTGGCCGCCCGGCACCTCCGCCGAGCGCTCCGCCTTCCTGGTGCTGCGGGCCGACGAGGTGGTCGGCGTGGTGCTGTCGCACGCCGAGCCCGACGGCGTGGCGCAGGTCGACCTCGACTACGTCACCCGGCGGTTCCGGGACTTCACCCCGGGCGAGTTCGTCTACCGGCGCAGCCGCCTCTTCACCGACCGGGGGTTCCGCCGGGTGGTCACCCCGCCCGGCATGGTCGCCCCCTACTACCACCGGCTCGGCTTCCGCCCCGAGGGCCGCTCGTACGTGCTCGACCTGACGGCCCCGCCGGTCGCCGAGCCAGCCTGACCGCTTCCCGGGCCGGGCGAGGATTGATCCACCTGCGCGACCTCGTCGGCGTCCGCGACGACCGGCCGGTCGACGAGTGCGCCCGCCCGCCGATGCTGCTGCCGGACTCGCTGCCGGTGGTCGACGCGCTGCGCCAGTTCAAGGCCGAGCGCCAGCGGGGTCGAGCTGCCCGGCCGCCCCGGCGGCGACTACACCACCATCGCGGGCCTGGTGCTCACCTGCCTCGGCCACATCCCCACCGTCGCCGGGGAGAGCGTCGCCGTGGACGGCTGGGAGCTGGAGGTGGCCCGCATCGACCACCGCGCGATCACCGGCGTCCGGCTGCGCCGCCGCGCGACGACGCCGGGGAGCCGGTGCTGGACGAGGCCCGCGGCTGACCGTCGCCACCGCGCCCCGGGCCGGGGTGCGGGTCAGGCGGGGGAGAGGTTCTGCAGTCGCACCTGGCCGCGGGCGACGAGCTGGGCGTCGGCGTCGGTGATCTCCACCTGCCAGAGCTGCTGGCTGCGGCCCCGGTGTACGGGGGTGCCCACGGCGGTCAGCTCGCCGTCGCGGACCGCGCGCAGGAAGTCGGTCTGGTTCGACACGCCGACGACCCGCCCCCGGTCGCCCAGCCACACCGACCCGCCGACGCTGGCCGCGGTCTCGACCACCGAGCAGTACACGCCGCCGTGCTGGATCCCGAACGGCTGGTGCAGCTCGGGGCGGACCTGCCAGCGGATCACCACGCGGTCCCCGCCGACCTCGTCGAACCTGAGGCCGAGCAGGGCGACGAAGCCGCCCGTCAGATCCGGCATGTCCACGGCGTTCCCCTTCCCGATCATGGCGTCGTCAGCCTACGCCGCCGCCCGCTGCGCAAACCCGCTACGGCAGGCGCCCGGTCATGGGGGAGAATGGGTGACCGTGACCGACAGCAGCCTCCCGCCGCCCGGGCGGGACTCCCTGACCGATGACCTGCGGTGGCGTGGCCTGATCCAGGACTCCACCAACCTCGACGAGCTGCGTACGCTGCTCGACGGCAGTGCCGCCACCTACTATGTGGGTTTCGACCCGACCGCGCCGAGTCTGCACGTCGGCCACCTCATGCAGGTCACCACGGCCCGTCGGCTCCAGCTCGCCGGGCACCGGCCGCTGCTGCTCGTCGGCGGCGCGACCGGCCAGATCGGCGACCCGAAGGAGAGCGCCGAGCGGACCCTCAACCCGCCCGAGGTGGTCGCCGGCTGGGTGGCCCGGATCCGCGACCAGCTCGCCCCCTTCGTCTCGTACGAGGGCGAGAACGCCGCGCAACTGGTCAACAACCTCGACTGGACCGGCGAGATGTCGGTGGTCGAGTTCCTCCGCGACGTCGGTAAGCACTTCCCGGTCAACAGGATGCTGGCCCGGGAGGTGGTCAAGGCGCGGCTGGAGAGCGGGATCAGCTTCACCGAGTTCAGCTACCAGCTGCTCCAGGCCAACGACTTCTTCGAGCTGCACCGCCGGCACGGCTGCCAGCTCCAGTTCGGCGGCTCCGACCAGTGGGGCAACATCGCGGCCGGGGTGGACTACATCCGCCGGCGCGGCGCCGGCCCGGTGCAGGCGTTCACCACCCCGCTGGTCACGAAGTCGGACGGGACGAAGTTCGGCAAGACCGAGGGCGGCGCCATCTGGCTCGACCCCGAGCTGACCAGCCCGTACGCGTTCTACCAGTTCTGGGTCAACGTCGAGGACCGGGACGTGAGCCACTACCTGCGCTACTTCAGCTTCCGTTCGCGGGAGGAACTGGAGGCGCTGGAGAAGGAGACGGCGGAGCGGCCGGCCGCCCGGGCGGCACAGCGTGCGCTCGCCGAGGAGCTGACCACGCTCGTGCACGGCGAGCGCGAGATGGCGCAGGTGGTCGCCGCCAGCCAGGCGCTCTTCGGCCGGGGCTCGCTGGAGGAGCTCACGCCGGCGACGCTGCGCGCCGCGCTGACCGAGGCCGGCCTCGTCCACCTCGACGAGCTGCCCGACGTCGCCGGGCTCCTGCGCGATTCCGGGCTGGTCCCGAGCCTGAAGGAGGCCCGCCGGGTGATCGCCGAGGGCGGCGCCTACGTCAACAACAACCGGGTCACCGAGACCGACGCCACCGTGAGCCCGGAGGACCTGCTGCACGGCCGGTACCTGGTGCTGCGCCGCGGCAAGCGGTCGTTCGCCGGGGTCGAGCTGCGCAGCTAGCCGTACGCCCGCGCGACTGTGACGGGCGACGCCCCCGGCGGATTTGACGATCAATCCGCCGGGGGCGTAACTTTCTCTCTGCCAGCGCGGAACGGACGAAACAGGGCGAAAGTCCTTGAGGCCGGAGCGTGGGAATGAGCTTCCGGTTCGAGGGGTTGCACTCCTCGGACCCGGGACCGGGCGGTGCCCCGGATTCGCCGCGAGGCGGATTTGGTGAAGCGGAGCCGACCGGGTAAGGTTCGACGCCGGCAGGAAACCGGGCGAGTTCGCGGGAGACCGCGGCGGCCGGTCTGTCGGAAGCTGCGATCGGAAACGGCGCAAGCCGGTTTCGTTCGTGGTGTCCGGAAATTGGGTTGAAGTGGTGTGGATCGCGACAGAGCGGTTTGACACGGCGGAAACCAGCGGGTAACGTAGTAAAAGTGCCCGGCGCGAGAGCGGCGGGTGCGGTGAACGAAATGCCCCGGGTCGGGGGCTCCACGGTGTGGGGTTTCCGGGCGGTGTGTGGTTGTTCTTTGAGAACTCAACAGGGTGCTTGATAAGCCAGTGCCAAATTGATTTATACCCGGGACTGGTCAGGCCTTTTGGTTTGGCTGGTTTTGGATTCCTTTGGCAACATTTGTTGTCGGGATGACTGTTTCAACAAAGGTTTTTGTTGG